>JANNFW010000113.1:0-5176 GCA_031380235.1 Rhodoferax sp.
CGGCTGAGCACAGAGTTTCACCGTCCCATTTTTGCCCGCACCAGCAAACCCCTTCCGCGTTGATCAAGCAAGTGCCACTGCCGCAGCAGCGCGAATCTTCGGTCATGTCGTTTTCCATCGTGTTGGACTGATCAAGCCAGCCCTATGGTTTGTATTGCGTTGGGCAATAAGCCTTGTAGTGGCCTGGCACCCGCAAAGCCGCATGCTTGGTGACCCGGTTGGTCACGCGCTTGCGCCATAGGCGAAAAGAAGAGGGCTTCAACTCGCGGCGCATCAGGTGGATCACGGCAGACTCATCCAGCGCGTAATTGATCTCGATCGCTTCAAACGGTGTTCGATCCTCCCACGCCATTTCGATAATGCGGGACAGGTCGGCTGCGTCAAAAATTTGTAGAGTTTTAGGCACAACCGCATTATTCCCCGTCAAACGCACTGATGAATTTGATGGGGAATTATGACGGGGCAGCCACGTGGCCCCGGTGCAACCGTCAATTGCTGCTGGTCGCTTCCTCTATCGCTTCTTCCAGGCTTTCGTTGTCCATCACTGCGATCTCAGCGTATTGCACGCCGTTGAGCTGGTGGCGATAGGCCAGGTGGGCGTGGCGAGCGCAGGCTTCGTCATTGCCCTCGTCATCCGCTTCAGCGGCCATCAGGTGATGTTTGGCCGCAGCGGTGAAGTGATGCGCCGCCATGCGGTGGTGGTCGCCAGTGCTCTCAAACGCCTCGTCAAGTTCGTCCTCAGACAACACGTCCAAATTTTCGCTGATGGTTTCGTCATTCATAGTGGGCTTTCGGGTGGGTGGGGCTACGGCGACATGCCACCCGTCAGCATCGGGCACAGGAATGAAGACTTCATGACAAATCACTTGCATTGCGCGATAACATGAAGCGCCCAAAGAAGTTCAAACCTGTATCGCTTTCACAGTTTTTGCCAGTCTGGTGCCAGCTTCAAAGTCGCAAAATCTGATCGAATCTGATAAAATCAGATTTCACATATTTCAAGGCCCTCAAAATGCAAGCTGTCTCTGCCACCGAATTTGCACGCAACTTTAGCCAGATGCTCAATCAGGTAGAGCACCAGGGTGTCACGATCTCAATCGTACGCAATCAAAGGCAAATCGCGACCCTCGCGCCCCAGCTAAGGCAACAAACTGCCATGGAGGCCTTTGGTGATCTGTACCGACCGTTGGAAGGCGCTGTCAACGACGACTGGATGGCTGATATTGCGCAGGTCAACCAATCGCTGAACACCAAGCTCAATGGCAAGGCGCATGACCCGTGGCAGTGAAGAAGGCACCTGCTGGCTATCTGGCAGACACGGGTATTTGGGTCGAGGTGGAGCGTGGTCGTCTGTCGGCTGCAGACCTGGCAACTATCATTGGAGCGGCATCCGTTTACGTCTCGCCCGTCTCCATTGCGGAGTTGACGCAAGCTGTTGAAACGCCACCTGACGAACGCGTGCGCGCGCGCCGACGCGCCACAGTGCAGCGCCTGCGCGCCAAGGTGATCCTGCCTGTTGACGGAGCCACTGGCGAGATTTTTGGAAAGCTGGCGGCCAGCTTGGTTAGAGCGAAAAGAGGTTCGCCCGCTCATCGCGTGCAGGACATATGGCTTGCCGCGCAGGCCATTCAGCACAAGCTGCGGCTCATCACCTACAACCGCAAAGACTTTGATGACGTGCCAGGTCTGGACGTGCGGGTGTTAAAGCACCGAGTGGATTTACCGTGACATGCTTAAAAATGAACCTGGGAGTTCATTTTTCTATTTGAAAACAGCCAAAGATCGAAAACTAAAGACTAAATAGGCCGCTAGCCCTCATAAATATTGCATAAATAGCTATTATTTATGTGGCAAATCTTGCGAAAACTCTGCCACCTAAACCCGCTCACTAAGCCGCCCTTCTACATACTGGTGCAAGACGCTGGCCACCAAAGTTTGATAAGGAATGCCATCCGCCAATGCGCGTCTTTGCGAAACGTAGCTTCGGCATAGTCGCGGTGCCGCGCCAACGGGTTCGCGGTGTCTTCGACCCGCTTGGTTTTGCAAAGCGTGTTCAAGCCCCAAGCACCGTGCCGCGTCTAGCACTGCGCTGCCGCCAGCGAACCGTCAAACCGACGACCACGCCGATGGCCAGAGCGACGTACGCAAAGGTGAACATGGCAAACTTGATGGTCGCGAGGGATGAATAGAGCAAGGCAAGACTGTCAGGAAAGCCCGCGGGATCGGCCAGCATGACGTAAGAAACCAGGTTCTCAAGGGTGTCGGCGATAGGCGCAATGGCCGACAACAGCGCCGCACCCACCATGATGCGGCGACCACGATGGTTTGCCCGAAACAGCCGCGACCCCCACAGCAGGGCCACAACGTGCAGCACCAGTACGGTCAGAATGAACAGATGATCAATGAACTGCGTACGCAAGTACAAATCCATCGTGCCCCACTCAATCAATTGCGCGTACCAGCCCTTGAGCTGAGCCGCATTGAAAGAGAGTTGCGCTTGAAAATAAGGGACTGGGAAGCGCGAAAGCGCATAACTCTCATTGAGCCAGTTGGTTGCCAGTGTGTTGGTTACCAAGGCCAACGTGCAAAGCGCGCCCAGCCAGAGAGTCTTGGGGCGATGAAGCAGATACGTGAACAGGGCAGCCATAACGAGGTCTTTCAGCGGTTGATGATGACCGTGATGGTTACACCCCTGCCCGCTGTTTGGGTCTCGGCCCGATTGCGTTGCATTTCGGTTTGTTTCAGTTGCCGTGGCCTCGACGCCCCGCACCGCGCCTGACACTCAACTGTTACAGACCACCAACGTCACGTTATGGGCGACCATCTGCAGTACTTAACTTCTGGGCCGCCGAGCAAACTCGCCTATCGCCTCAAACAAGTGCGGCTCTGTCGGTTCGCTGCGCGGGCCCCAGATCCCGAGGTTTGCGTGCTTCGAGGCTGCGGCAGACGAGCCCCAGCCGCGACGCGGTGCTTCAGGCTTGGAGCGTGAATTTGCCCCGCTCATGGCAACAACCAAAAAAGTCAGCGCATCAAGCCATTGTTTCCCCGTCCTTCCGAATTGCATCCTTAGCCGCTTCTCCTGGCTTCGCGATGACGCCATACAGCGTTAGTTTCCAGTCAACAAATGACTTGAGCATTTCATACTCGGCCTTACCCGGCACAACGCTAAATTGCACGGACATTGATTTTTCATCGGGCAAAAACACCACTTCAGTGTGGCCATTCACCGTTCTTGCGGCTGTTGCATTCTGCCTTGTCATCTCCCGCGGAACAGTTTCGCTTTGGGTTTGCACTGTTTTTTCGTTCTTGTCGCTAGTAGAAAATTCTTCATCTTGATTAAAGTGTTGAGAATCATCTATAGATGATGAAAGTTTGGCATACCTATGATTTTCAACAAGAATTTTACCAACCTTCACTGCATTCACTTCACTGAACCGTTTTTCAAGCACAAGTATATGATTAATAGTAGAGGTTGAAGGTATGCCATCAATCCACTTCGCATACAACTCCTGCGCCAACGGGGGACTTATTGCGGCCTCTTTTAGGAAGCGGTCGCGGTCAACCGAGTCTGGCCGTTGATCCAGCAATACACGCAGCGCCATATCCGTGAGCTGGAATGTACGCTGCGCCCCTGATCCACCACCCACCTCTACCAAAAGTCCATACATCTTCAGCGCACCGACCGTCTGCAATGCGCCGCTGCTAGATGGACTGTAATTCCAGTGCAGCACAATTCTGTTAAATGGGGCAGCACTGCGCTTTTCCTCTGCATAGAACCGTCGCGCTCGCTCTAGTGCCGCTTCAAGTGAAATGAAAGGAAAATTGGGGCTACGCTCCTTAGCTTTTTTCGCGTCCGCGACATCGTTCATTACCGACTCCAAATTGTTTATTCTCCAATTTTGAATCTAGTCACAGACTGTGTCAAGACATGATTTTTCAGTTTAATCAGGTTTTGACAGAGTTAGAAGAGAAGTGTTCGGAGATGGGGATTGCACGCGACAGTAAAACCGTGCAATAATGCCGTAACTTGGAGCCAAACATGAGGTTATGAAGTAGCGGACGGGTCATCCATCGCCACCGGAGCCCGCCCCAAATGGAAAAGGTCTGCACCAGTCCTGACTTCGCGGGACGAACTGGATGCAGACCGGAGTGGCGCTAACGCTGATTTAAAGGGTACGCAGGATGCCGCTTATGGGACTCTTGTCCTTTAGCGCGGGGCTCGATTCCCCAGTACCCCGGTTTTTTTCTTATTGACTTTCAGATTGGATTTTATCATGGCTACTGCCAAACCAGCCTCTAAAGGCCCTGTGTCTACCCTTAAGGGCCACGATTCCCGTACGGGTCATTTCATTCCGGTGGAGCAGGCGCGCCGCGACCCGACTCACACCACGGTTGAACGCGTACCAAAGCCGGGGCACGCACCTAAGTAATTAGGCTTTGCGTGGAGCGGCTATCTTCATGATGGCCTGAGCGGGGACCGTAAAGGTCCCCGTTTCAATGTTGCACGACATCACCATCTCTTTCGCCGCTGATACGCGGCACGATAACCATGCCGTTCGCCGGTCGCTTCACTGTCATGCTTTATGTAGCCCGAAGCACCGCATCGCGGCTGGGGCTCGTCTGCCGCAGCCTCGAAGCACGGAAACCTCGGGGTCTGGGGCCCGCGTAGCGGACCGACAGAGCCGCGTGCTGTTTGAGCGAAGCGAGTTTACGCGGCGGCCCTGAGGTTGAGTACTGGAGATGGTCGCCCGGAGGGCCTGCAGTAGTTGAGCGCTGGACGGGGTGGGGTGCGTAGGGCTCAGCGGGCGGTGATCGAGCCGAGTCAGGGCACGCAATTGGGGTCGGAGCACGATCTACCGAATTCGTTGCTTCGCGCCTCTTTCCGGTAATCGTGATCCGACCCCAAATGCGCACCCTGCCCCAGCCCGATCAACAACGATTTATCAAACCGCGCGAATCGAACACACCGTGTCATACCACCCCTGCATCCCCACTAGCGGCGCGGACTGAATTGGCAATATCGCATTGATGTTGTAGCCTGCGCCTACGCCGCCGTTGCGGGGGTCCCACCAGATGTCTTCGTCCAGGTCTTGGTCGGCGAGTAGGTCGCTTTGGTCTAGGCCGACAGAGGGTGAGTTACGGTTTGACTTGCGGGCTGTGGCGGCTCGGCCATGCC
>JANNFW010000165.1:0-14298 GCA_031380235.1 Rhodoferax sp.
TGGCTTTGGATCTGGATGGCTTGGCGGACTTCTCCTCCTGCGGCACAAACCCAATGGGTCGTTTGGGCGGTGGTGGTGGGGCTGCCAGCAGCTCGGCCATCGAATCCACCAGCTCCGCAATGTTGCGCTCATGCACTGAAACCTTGCGCTCCAGGGTGTGAACCTTCCCGGCCAACTCCCGGTTGCTGGCCAGCATGCCGCGCAGTTCCACGAAGGCCTGCACGACATAGACGCTCAACTCGGTTGCGCGCGTTGAATTGAGGACCATCGAAGCCATGATGGCCCCGTGCTCTGTAAACGCCAGCGGCGCATAACGCCGCCCACCGTGGCCGCCCTTCAAACTTGAGGTTGCAAGTTGCAACCTCAAGTTGGCGAACTCCTGTTCATCGAGCTGAAACATGAAGCCCGGCGGAAAGCGGCTCAAATTGCGATTGACCTGCTGGTTAAAGCGCTTAGTCGTCTCGCCGTAAAAAGCTGCCAGATCGGTATCGAGCACCACTCGCTGACCGCGAA
This sequence comes from Rhodoferax sp., assembly GCA_031380235.1. Taxonomy (GTDB): domain Bacteria; phylum Pseudomonadota; class Gammaproteobacteria; order Burkholderiales; family Burkholderiaceae_C; genus JANYCG01. The sequence goes on from JANNFW010000165.1 coordinate 514, forward strand.
TCAGGTGAATGCGCTGGGCGATCTCGCCGATGGACAGGGGCGCAGCCGTTGGGGCTGAAGCGTTGTCCTTGCTCATAGGATCATGGATAGGTAGATCTCTCAAAAATACACGGTAGACTTTGCTGGTGATTGTGAACCATCAACAGAAATGTCGCGGTAGCTTCGGGTCGGAGCACATACACAGCCCCCAAGGACTTCGGTAGAGCGTGTTGCGTGCGCCGACTTGCAGGTAACCCGACCAGCGACAGCTTGAGAAGCTTTACCCACGATGCCAGCAACCGCCTGGCCAAAGCGCAGCTCACCCAAAGCCCAGAAGCTGCCAAGATCAGCTACCTGCGCAACGCCTTGGGCCAGCGTGTCTTCAACTCATGCAGCACATCTAACACCTGCTTGAGTTAGGCGCGGGTATTGAGGATGGTGGCGGCCATGATGGCCCAGTGCGGAGGAAAGGCCAGCGTCAGCTTGCTCTGCCCGCGATGATTCGGCGCTATCAATACAGCATTTACGACGGCACCCAGTTGCCATGGAACCCCGGCGGAATGCGGTGCGGGATGGTGATGACGGCTTGCGGGCTGCCTCCAAAGTCTTGGGCGTTAAGGATCACCAGATCGGTGGTCTCGTTCACGGCGTTTTTTGCCGTGTTGATGACGTAGCCCATCAGCCAGCCTTCGTCTTCCAATGCAGCTGCAGATTTGGGCACAAAGACAAACTCGCCTGGGAAACGGTTGGCTCCAAACTCATGGATTTGGCGGGTGCCGGTTTGCAGGTCGTGCTTGATGAGATGGGTTTCAGAAACGCCCTCCTCGCCCGCATACGAGATCGGCATCGCGTAGGCATAACGGTAGGTCTGACCCAGGCGGCGCTCGTCGCAGCGCGGGAACTCTTGCGGCTGCGTGTCAATCACCTTGCGCTGCACGCGCTTTGAAGTCGGATCAATCGTCCAGCGCTCAAAGGCGACTTTGCGCGAGTCTGGCCCCTGCGTGCCCATGGTGGGGGTGGCGAACATGTTTTCGTGCGCGGCCACATCGACAATCACTTTGCCGTCAGCAGTCTCATAAGCGTTGCAAGCGTGAAAAACATAGCACGGGTCGACATCGCACCAGATGATGTCGCTGCCGTTGCCGTCTTTGGCCAGCAGGCCCACGCGCGCCGGGTGCTCGGGGTTCCAGGTGTAGGGAAACGGGTGACCGGCCAGCAGCGTCTTCATCGAGAAAGTGACGGGCAGATCAAACACCAGCACGTATCTGGCGGTGATCATGCAGCCGTGAATGCTGGGGCCATGCACGACGGAGATGGGCTCCTCGCGGCGCACCTTGCCGTCTTTGCCAACGACCACGTGGCGTATGAATTTCTGATCCGCCCCGTCGTAGCAGATGGCGTGCATCTCGCCCGTCGCGTGATCCAGGTAGGGGTGCGCGCTGAACGAACCCTTCAGCGTGCCTTCAAACGGGTTGTGCGACACGGTTTTGAGGTCGTCATCGAGCTCCACCGGGTAAGCGCCCGCCTCGACAAAGGCCCAAGTCTTACCGGCGAACCCCATCACATTGGTATTCACGTTGTCGTTGTCTTTGTCGCTGTCATCACTGTTGCGGCGCGTGCCTGGTGCCTCAGGCTCGTTCAGCGCCGCGCTCACCGCCTTGGAGCGAATCCATTGATTGCGGTACCAAAGTGCTCGGCCCCCTTGCAAGCGCACGCCGTGCACCATGCCGTCGCCGGTGAACCAGTGATACACAGCGGGATTTGCGGGCTTCAGCGGGTTGGGGCCAATGCGGATGTAGCGGCCATCCAGCTCGGGCGGAATGACGCCTTGCACCTTCAGGTCTTGAATCTCGACCTCCCGCGCCACGGGTGCGTGAATGCCCGAAAGAAACGGGTGTGGCTGCTGCGGTGCCGCTTTGCGCTCGCGATTGAAGGCCGCCACTTGCAGAACGCCCCGGGTCACCGTTTTGCGAATCAGGTTCTCGACAATGCTTGGCATAGGTGTAACTCCTGAAATGGAGAAGTAATGATAACCACACCGATTGCGGGTACATTGGCGATCAATCGCGGGCACTCTCGCGAGGAAAACGCTTCATCAACCCCCCAAGGAGAACCACATGGGAATGTTTAGTTTTATCAAAGAGGCAGGTCAAAAACTATTTGGCACCGCGGAAGTCGAGAAAGCCGCCGTGGCCGCTGCGGCAGACCCAGCCGCAAAGCCCACGCTGGACGAATTGAATTCGAAGGCGGCAGCGGGCATCACCACTTACATCGAGGCGCAAAACTTGGGCTTGAGCGGCCTGTTCGTGATGTTTGACGGAGCCACTGGCACCGTCACGGTTCAGGGCGATGCGCCGGATCAGGCGGCGGTCGAGAAGGTGACCCTGTGCTGCGGCAACGTCGGTGGCGTGCAGGCGGTGGAGAACATGCTGGTGGCCGCTGAACCCGCCGATGAATCCGAGTACCACGACGTGGTCCGCGGCGATACCCTGTCTGCCATCGCCAAGACTTACTACAGCGATGCCAGCAAGTACCCGGTGATTTTTGAGGCGAACAAGCCGATGTTGAGCCACCCCGACAAGATTTACCCCGGCCAGAAACTGCGCATCCCGCCGCTGGAGTGAGCGCCGCAAAATCCATGCCCGTACCCATGCGCAAAGCCAGCGCATGGCCTGCCAAGGTGGCCGCTTTGCTCAAAAGCGGCAACGTCGATGGCGCATTGGCACAAATCAAAGTCGCGCCAACCGTGAAAGACTTGACGGTATTGCAAAAACTTGTAGCAGGCACTGTTGTGCGGCCGGGTGCCAGTGGCGAAAATAGGGTGGTAAGCGCTGCAATCAAAGATCAGATTGCAGCGCTTTCGTCGCCCCGTTTGCACCGATCACCCTGAATAAAGGCCATCCGATGATCTTGCGCGTTCTCGTCCAGACACCGTGCAATCGCACAATCGTTGTGTCTTGGGCGGCCCGGCTAATTTGAAGTGTCGGACACACGCCTGAGCGCCCGGTTGGAGCGCATCAACCGTATTTCCCTGCTCGTCGGATTTGCCGTCCTTACCTGCGCAGTGCTGGTGACCAACTTTGCCTTGGGATTGTCCGACCTGATTGATGCCAGCCGCACCCAGGCCAAAGTGCTGGCCGCGAATGCCGCCGCGCCACTGGCCTTTGTTGATGCCAAGGCGGCCGATGAAGTGCTGCAATCGCTGCGCGCCGTGCGGGAATTGTCCTTCGCCGAGATATTTGACAAAAAGGGCATCTCGTTTGCGATCTATCGCCGTGCGGGTGCAAACAGCCTGGCTCATTCCCATTCTGCGGTTGATGGATACCACATTCATTGGAATGCAATCGTGGTGCAGGAGCCGATGACGTTTCAAGATGTGGTGTCCGGCGAGCTCGTCCTGCAAGTGAGCTTGGCAGGCCTTTACCGCCACACGCTTTGGCAAGTACTGGCCGCGCTGATAGGCGGAAGTTTGGCTTGGTTGATCAGCAAGCGGCTGCTTCAGCGCCTGAACACCTCGGTGCTGGAGCCGCTGGCCAGCCTGTACGATCTGACGGAGCGCGTCACTAGTCTGGGGGACTACAGCCTGCGCGCTACGCCCAGCAAAATCAAGGAGCTGGATGTGGTGGGCAAAGGATTCAATGCCATGCTCGAGCAGATACAGCAACGTGACTCGCAGTTGGCAGCGCAGCGCGACCATTTGGAAGACGAGGTGCGTGCGCGTACGGCAGAGTTGCTGAGGGCCAAAGAGGCTGCTGAAGCGGCCAATCAAGCCAAGAGCGAGTTTTTGGCCACCATGAGCCACGAAATTAGAACGCCCATGAACGGCGTGCTGGGCATGAGCGAAATGCTGATCGACAGCGATCTTGCGCCCGAGCAGCGTGTGTGGGCCGAGTCAGTGCGCGTGTCTGGCCAGCACCTGATGGGCATCCTCAATGACGTACTGGATTTCTCCAAGATCGAGTCGGGTCAGCAGACGTTGGAGAAGCTCGATTTCAGCCTGACCGGTGTGGTCGCTGATGCGGTGGCGATGGTGGCGCAACAGGCCCGGGCCAAGGGGCTCGTGTTGACGACGCAGTTTGTCAATGAGCCTGCACAACTGGCATTGCGAGGCGATGCGTTGCGACTGCGTCAGATCATCGTCAACCTGCTGAGCAACGCCGTGAAGTTCACGCACCAGGGCTCGGTGACGCTGCGGGTGGCGCAGATCGAGCGCACGCAGGCCGATGCGCTCATTTCCATCACCGTGGAGGACACGGGCATTGGCATTGCCAGCGCGGAGTTGAACAGCATTTTTGAGCGCTTCTCGCAGGCCGATAGCTCTACCACACGCCGCTATGGTGGCTCAGGCCTGGGCTTGGCCATTTCGAGCCGCCTGGCCGTTCTGATGGGCGGCTCGATTGCGGTGCAAAGCGAACTGGGACAGGGCTCAACCTTCACTTTGCAACTGCGCCTGGATCTAGCGCCAGCGGGAGTCCACCCTAGCCTGCCTGCGCCGCTTGAAGCCTTTGCACCCCACGCAGTGCCCGCGCGCAATGCGCCACCCCTCACTGGCCGGGTGCTGGTGGTGGAAGACAACCCGGTCAACCAGGGCGTTGCCAAAGCCATGCTGAACAAATTCAACCTGACTTGGAAAACCGCTGCCGATGGCGCACAGGCGGTGGCAATGGTGGCTGCTGAAGACTTCGAGCTGGTGCTGATGGACTGCCAGATGCCGGTGATGGATGGCTACGAGGCCACTGCACTCATCCGCCAACTGCCTGACGGGCGTGGCCGCAAACTGCCGATCATCGCCGTCACCGCCAATAGCACGCAGGCGGATCGAAAGAAGTGCCAGCAAGCCGGGATGGACGGTTTCTTGGGCAAGCCCTACAACCTCGCGGACCTGCACGCCGAGCTGTCCCGATGGCTGGTGGCGTCCACACCGTCGTCATCCACTACAACGACGCAATCCGCCGTGCAAGAGGTACCCTTGATCAACCTGGCCCATTTTGAGCAGTTGCGCGAGCTGGATACTGACGGCGGCATGGGTTTGGCCCAGGAGGTGATTGAGATATTTCTGGAAACCTCGCCAAAGGAAGTGGGGCGGGTAAAGTCTGCGCTCGCGCAGGCGGATGTCGTCGCCTTGGGCAAGGCAGCGCATTCGCTCAAATCCAGCACCGCCAACGTGGGCGCACAGCGGCTTTCTGGCTATTATCTGGAGTTGGAGAAACTGTGCCGGGCGCAGAACATGCCCGCAGCCAGTGCAATGGTGGAGAAGGTGTTGCGTGAACACGCGATGGCCGTGCAAGAACTAAAAGAAGTAAAGGTGCAACTCGCATGAACGAGCGTGACGCTAACGAGCGTGATGGTGGGCAAGGCGGTAAGCTAACAAGCGTACAGGCCGCCCGAGTTCTGATCGTCGATGACGATGCCACCGCCTTGGCGTTGATGCGCGCGGCGTTGAAAAAATCTGGCTTTGATGTGACTGCCGCGTCCAGCGGGCAGGCCGCCCTGACACTCTTTGAAGCAACATCGTTCGACATGGTCATGCTGGATGTGGACATGCCCGAAATGAGTGGCTATGAGGCGTGCGCCGCACTTCGCCGCCAGGCTGACGCGCTGTTGCCCGTCGTCATGGTGACCGGGCTGGACGATGTGAGCTCGGTCGAGGCGGCCTATCAATCCGGCGCGACGGACTTCATCGCCAAGCCTTTTAACTGGGCGCTGATTGGCCACCGTGTCAAATACCTCATGCGCGCGCGGGATGCGTCGCTGGCGCTGCGCGCGGCCAACGCCAACAATGCCGCCATTCTGCGAGCCCTGCCTGATCTGCTGTTTGAGGTGGACGGCGACGGTCTGCAAATCGCGTTCCATTCCTCGCGTACCGATTTGCTGTTGGTGCCCGTGGAGCACAACATCGGCAAGACCATTGCGCAAGTGCTGCCGCCGGATGCCAGCCGCATCATGATGGCGGCCTTGCAAACTGCCAAGGAAACTGGCATCTCGACCGGCCAGCAATATGAGCTCAAGCTGGGCCGAGGCACTTGCTGGTTTGAGCTGTCCATTGCACGCAAGGAGGCCGCGCAGGGCCAAAAGCCCAACTTCATCATCCTGTCGCGCGAGATCACCGAGCGCAAGGACGCTGAGAAGAAAATCACGCAACTGGCGATGTTTGACAGCCTGACTGGCCTGCCCAACCGCCAGTCGTTTTTGAGCCGGGTGGAGCGCGAAACCCGTCGCGCCGTGCGCAATGGCACCAGTTTTGCCGTGCTGTTCATGGATCTAGACGGCTTCAAAAATATCAACGATACGCTGGGCCATGAAGCGGGCGACATGGCGCTGAAATGGGCGGCAGACCGCCTGCGTGAAGGCGTGCGTCCCAGCGACCTGGTGGCCCGCCAGGATCAGCCAGCCTTGGCTGATGTGGAGATTGCCCGCCTGGGCGGTGACGAGTTCACCGCGCTGATTGTGGATATCACCTGCGCCGAAGACGCGCACCTCGTCGCGCGGCGCATTCTGGAGATGATCCGCCGCCCGTTCACGCTGCTGGGCCGCGAGATCAATCTGAGCACATCCATCGGTATTTCCGTTTTCCGCGATGATGGTGATGATGCGCTGACCCTGCTCAAGCACGCTGACACCGCGATGTACCACGCCAAGGAGTCCGGTCGGGACAATTACCGCTTTTACAACGCATCGCTGACAGAGCAGGTGATCAAGCGTATGGCACTGGAGCGCGAGATGCGCGCAGCCTTGGAGCATGGTGAATTCAACCTCCATTACCAGCCCCAGTTTGATGCCCAGAGTGGCCGGATCTGCGGCTTGGAGGCGCTGATTCGCTGGCAGCACCCGGTACGCGGAATGGTGGCCCCCGGTGAATTCATCGCCGCGGCTGAAGCATCGGGCTTGATTATTCCGATTGGCCAATGGGTGCTGCAAACCGCCTGCGTGGACGCCGCGCGTTGGCAGCAGGCCGGCCACCCGGTACGCGTCGCCGTTAACCTATCGCCCGCGCAGTTCAAAGATACCCAGCTGGTTCAGCGCGTCATGGATGCGCTCGAAACCACAGGTCTCGCCCCGATGCTGTTAGAGCTGGAGCTGACCGAGGGCGTGGTGATGCAGGATACGGCGGCCACCCAACAGACACTCCAGGCCTTCAAAGCGCTGGGCGTGCAAGTGACGCTGGACGATTTTGGCACCGGCTATTCGTCGCTCAGTTATCTGAAGCGCATGCCGCTGTCGTGCCTGAAGATTGACCAGAGCTTTGTGGCCGGGCTGCCAGGCGATGCAAAAGACCAGGCCATTGTCAACGCGATTCTGGCGGTGGCTTTCGGGCTGGGGCTGAGGGTGGTGGGCGAAGGCATCGAGACACGGGAGCAGTGCCAAATCCTCCAGCAAATGGGCTGCCACGCGCTGCAAGGGTATTACTTCAGTCGGGCTGTGCCCACTGCCGAGATCAATGCGCTGCTGGCCCACAGCACGCCGCAGCAGCCCTCGGGGCTGGTCGCGCTTGATGGAGAACTGGTTGAAAACCAGCTTTAGCGTCAAAAATTAACCCATGAGTTAATTTTTGACCTAAAACAGTGAAAAAAGCTCCAAATATAAGCTTTTTCGGCCTCCAGCTCTCGAACTATATGCATGGACAGCTATATTAATTATAGCGATTGTCCATCGCGATGTAAATCGCTGTTGCCACCACGATCAGCAGCGCCAGCACGGTGGCGACCCGTCGCACCATTCGGTGGTCGCTGATGGGTGACGGCTTGTGAATTGGGGGGTCGATTAACCGGTCAATTACCGGGTCAATAACCGGGTCAATTAGCGCGTTTGTTGGAGCTTTGGCGGGCGTTGCGGATGCTTGCGCGTTGCCGAGTGTCACCAGTGCCGCCAAGGCTGCCGTTTGGCTTGGATACAAGCCTAATTGCGGGTGGGCCACCAGAGGCCCTGGGCCATGCTGCGCCAGCGCGTAGCGAATCGCCGCTGCAAAATCGCTGGCGCTTTGGTAGCGGTCGTCCGGGTGCTTGGCCATGGCGGTTTTCAGCACCACGTTCCAGATTTCGGGCAGCATCAGGTTCAAATCGCGGGGCGGCACAGCCTCCTCGCGCAATACCTTGTACATGATGGTGGTCGGGTTGCCGGTGAACGGTTTCTCGCCCGTCAAAAACTGGTACAGAACGATGCCGCAGGCAAACACGTCGCTTCGCGCATCCACCCGCTGCCCCAAAAACTGCTCGGGCGACATGTACGCGGGCGTGCCCAGCACGGTGCCAGCCTGGGTCAGCTCGGAGGTCTCGGTGCGGGCAATGCCAAAGTCGGCAATCTTCACCCGACCATCCGCCAGCATGATCAGGTTGGCGGGCTTGATGTCTCGGTGAATCACGCCCTGGCCGTGCGAGTGCGCCAGCGCATCCAATATCTCGCCCATGATGCGGGCCGACTCGGACACCGTGTAGCATTCATTGGCATCAAATTGATCTTGAAGCTCCTGGCCTTCGACAAACTCCATCGCAATGAAGGCCATCCGCTGGCCGACCACAGCGCCCGCCAGACCGGTGCCGGGCTGGACAATGCTGGCCTGGTCATCCGACGCAATGGCCTCGCCGTAGTCGTACACCGCCACCACGCCAGGGTGATTTAGCCGCCCAGCCGCCTGCGCCTCACGTTGAAACCGCGCCATGACGTCGGCCGCTTCACCCTTGACGAGCTGCGCGGGCAAAATCGTTTTGATCGCCACCCGGCGCAGCAAGACCGGATCAAACCCCTCGTACACCACGCCCATGGCCCCCTTGCCCAGCTCTCGGCGAATCTCATACTTTCCCAAGTGGGTGATGGTCAGCGACATGGCGAGTTAATACGGGCAGCTCGTGAAGTGGCAAGATAACCAGTTATTTTCTCATGCGCAAGCGCCTAGAAGTCCACGTTCGCCCTCAAAGTACGGCCCTGCCCTTGTATTTGGTGCCTATCACCCATAATTGAGGGTTGTCTGTTTTGCAACCGTCTCCAACGTTTTTTTCCTGATCACATGACCAAACAAACCCTCTCCTTCCAGGCCGAAGTCGCCCAACTGCTGCACCTTGTTACGCATTCGCTGTATTCCAACAAAGAGATTTTTCTGCGCGAGTTGATCTCCAATGCGTCCGATGCCTGCGACAAACTGCGCTATGAAGCGATCAACAACACCGGCCTGTATGAAGACGCGCCCAACCTGGAGGTGCGTGTCTCCTTCGATAAAGATGCCAAAACGCTGACCATCACCGACAACGGCATTGGCCTGACGCAGCAAGAGGCGATTGACAACCTGGGCACCATCGCCAAAAGCGGTACCAAAGACTTTGTGGCAAAACTCAGCGGTGACCAAAAGGCGGATTCGCAACTCATCGGCCAGTTCGGCGTGGGTTTTTACTCGGGCTTTATCGTCGCCGACAAAATTACGGTCGAGTCTCGCCGCGCCGGTACACCTGCGGCTGAAGGCGTGCGTTGGGTGAGTGACGGTGGCGCCAGTGGTGGTGGCGCGTTCGAGGTAGAAAACATCACCCGCGAAAAACGCGGCACCAGCGTCACCCTGCACCTTCGCGATGATGCACAGGACTACGCCAGCGCCTGGAAGGTCAAAAGCATCATCAACAAATACTCCGATCACATCAGCCTGCCTATCTTGATGGAAAAAGAAGAGTGGAAAGATGGCGACCTGATCGACCCCAAAGACGAAAGCGGCGGTCGCCAGCCCGGTGGAATGGTCAACACGGGCGAGTGGGAAACGGTGAACAAGGCCAGCGCCATCTGGACGCGGGCAAAAAAAGACATCACGCAAGAGCAGTACAACGAGTTCTACAAAAACATCAGTCACGACTTTGCCGAACCGCTGGCCCACACCCACAACCGCGTGGAGGGCAGCACCGAGTACACGCAGTTGCTCTACATCCCCAGCAAAGCGCCGATGGACTTGTACAACCGCGAGAAATCTGCGGGCATCAAGCTGTATGTCAAACGCGTGTTCATCATGGACGATGCCGAGGCGCTCTTACCCACCTACCTGCGCTTCGTCAAAGGCGTGGTCGATTCAGCCGATTTACCTCTGAACGTCAGCCGCGAATTGCTGCAAGAGAGCCGGGATGTCAAAGCCATCCGCGAAGGCTGTACCAAGCGCGTGCTGGGCATGCTGGAGGATTTGGCCAAGCATGACAAGCTGCCCGAGCCGTCCACCGATGGCGTGACGGATGTCGTATCCGCCGAAGACAAGGCAGAAGCAGAGAAAAACGCTGGCAAATACAGCCAGTTCTATACCGAGTTTGGCGCGGTGCTTAAGGAAGGCCTGGGAGAAGACTTCGCCAACAAAGACCGCCTGGCCAAACTATTGCGGTTTGCCAGCACCACGACAGACACCGTGAGCGTGTCATTCGCTGATTACAAAGCCCGTATGAAAGACGGCCAAGAGGCGATTTACTACATCACCGCCGAAACCCTGGCCGCTGCCAAGAACAGCCCACAACTTGAAGTCTTCAAGAAAAAAGGCATCGAGGTGCTGTTGATGACGGACCGCGTGGACGAGTGGGCGCTGAACTTCGTCCACGACTTTGATGGCACTTCGCTGCAAAGCGTGGCGAAAGGCGCAGTTGATTTGGGCAAGCTGCAAGACGAAGCTGAGAAGAAGGCCGCCGAAGAGGCCGCCGAGACCTTCAAACCGCTCGTGGCCAAGCTCAAGGAAGCGCTGAAAGACAAGGCGGAAGACGTGCGCGTCACCACCCGCTTGGTTGACTCACCGGCCTGCCTGGTCGTGAAAGATCACGGCATGAGCACCCAAATGGCCCGCATGCTCAAGCAAGCGGGGCAAGCCGCACCAGACATCAAGCCCGTGCTGGAAGTCAATGCCGAACATGCGCTGGTTAAAAAACTAGAGGGCTCGGTGCACTTCAATGACCTGGCCCACATCCTGTTTGACCAGGCGCTCCTTGCCGAAGGCGGCATGCCCGCCGACCCGGCGGCCTACGTCAAGCGCGTCAATGCGTTGTTAATCGGGTAAGGGCTGAGCGAATCCTCCGTAAACCGTGAAAAACGGCCCGCTGGGGCCGTTTTTTTTTGCAACGGACACGCTAGACTGCGCAGAGCATGGACTCCGCAAGTCACCACAGTCAATTTCCCGACCCCCTATCGCCCCCCGCAACCGCCCCGCTTGCCGTGGGGCTTGGCACCGTCAATCCGCACGAGATCGAGTACAGCAATACGCCTCCAACCTCCATCCGCGTTCTGCTGGTCGAAGATGACTTCTTAAACCGCAAAATCGTCAACCGCATGCTGGTTAAGGGCGGCTTCGAGCCCGTTGAAGCGCATGACGGGGCGCACGCGTTGGCGCTGCTGGCGCAGCAACCGATTGATGTCGTGTTGATGGACTGGCAGATGCCGGTGATGGACGGCCTGGAATGCACACGGCGCATGCGTCAAGGTCAAGGCGGCGAGCAAGGCCGCAGGTTGCCAATCATCGCCTTGACCGCCAATGCATTTTCAGAAGATCGTGTCGCGTGCCTGGCTGCAGGCATGAACGATTTTTTAAGCAAACCCGTTCTGGCCAGTCTGCTGTGCGCTACCGTCGCGCAATGGGCACAGCAAAGCCGGGTGAGTAAACTGCAAGACAGCGACAGCCCCGCCGTTGAAGTCAAGCCCGTCCCTCCCGCGAGAACCCCGATGGCCACCGACAAACCACCCACTCAAACCGCTCCTGCTTTAGCTTACGATGCCTCGGTGCTTCCAAGCCTGCTCGGCACTGAAACCTCAAACACCGAGCTGGAACGCCGGGTGATCGACGAGTTTTTAAAGTCGTGGCCTGTCGCGCTGCAGGCGATTCATGCGGCCCTGACCCACAGCGATGCGCACGCGCTGCGAATGCAGATGCACACGCTCAAGGCCACCAGTGCCACCATTGGCGCGATGGAGATTTCAGAAATCACCTCTAAGCAGGATCTCCGCTTGAGTGCGGGCGAGAACGTGGTAGACGCGTTGGTGGCGATACTGGCCGCATCGTTTACGCGATTCGAGTCAGCGTTGGCCCGGCACAGAACCGCGCCGTGAATCCCCTCTAAATCCGAGTTTGCAGCGCCTCCTGCCGCTCCAGCGCTGCCAGCAGTTCCTCATCGATTGCGACATCTCGCGCATGCAACTGTGACGCGGCGGCTGGGTCACGCGTGTACAGCTTGCCGTCCTGCAACAGTTGGCGCGTCTTGGCCTGCTCGGCCTCCAGTTGCGCCATCAACGCGGGCAGGCCATCGAGTTCACGCTGCTCCTTGAAGCTGAGTTTTTTCTTGGGTGCAGCATCGAGCGCCGGCGCTGATACCGGCGCATCGCCACCTTTTTCTAACCGAACGATGGACGCCGCTGGCGCAGACTTGGCAGCGATGTCGCGAGCCCGCGCCGATTGAACCAGCCAGTCCTGCACGCCGCCTTCGTATTCGCGCCAAAAACCTTCTCCCTCAGCCACCAGGGTACTGGTCACCACGTTGTCCAGAAACGTGCGGTCATGGCTGACCAAAAACACCGTGCCGTCAAAATTCTGTAGCAGGTCCTCCAACAGCTCCAGCGTGTCGATGTCCAGGTCATTGGTCGGCTCGTCCAGCACCAGCACATTGGCGGGACGGGCAAACAGGCGTGCCAGCAGCAGGCGATTGCGCTCGCCACCGCTCAAACTCCGCACGGGCGAACGTGCCCGCGCGGGCGAAAACAGAAAGTCGCCCAGGTAGCTTTTGACGTGCTGGCGGCTGTTGCCAATCTCGATCCACTCGCTGCCGGGGCTGATGAAGTCTTCCAACGTCGCATCCAAGTCCAGCGCGTCGCGCATCTGGTCAAAATAGGCCACCTCGATTTTGGTGCCCTGGCGCACTGTGCCAGAGTCAGGTGCCAGCTCGCCCAGAATCAGTTTGAGCAAGGTGGTTTTGCCAGCGCCGTTGGGGCCAATCAAACCCACTTTGTCGCCGCGCAAAATCGTGCCGGTGAAGCTGTTCACAATCATCCGGTCACCATACGACTTGCTCACCTTGGTGAGTTCAGAGACGATCTTGCCGCTTGGCGCGCCGCTGGCCACATCAAGCTTCACACTGCCCAAGGTATCGCGCCGCGCCGCACGGCTGTCCCGCAGATGCTCCAACCGCGTGATACGCCCTTGCGCGCGGGTACGCCGCGCCTCCACACCCTTGCGAATCCACACCTCTTCAGCGGCCAGAAGTTTGTCGGCCCGCGCGTTGATCACCGCCTCTTGCGCTTGCTGCTCTTCTTTCAGGAGCTGATACTGGTTGAAGTTGCCGGGGTAGGTGTTGAGTTTGCCGCGATCCAGCTCGACGATGCGTGTGGCGACACGATTCAGAAACGAGCGGTCATGGGTGATGGTGACGACACTGCCTTTGAAATCAATCAGCAAGTCTTCCAGCCAGGTGATGGCATCCAGATCGAGGTGGTTGGTCGGCTCGTCCAGCAGCATCACATCGGGTTTCGCCACCAGCGCCTGTGCCAGCGCCACACGCTTCTTCATCCCGCCCGAGAGACTGCCAATGATCGCATCCGGCTCCAGGTGCAGGCGATGCAGCGTCTCGTCCACCCGCTGCTCCCAATTCCAGGCGTCATAGGCTTCAATCTCGGACTGCAGTGCATCCAGGTCGACGCCCTCTTCATGCGCCAGATACTGCTCACGCAGCGCGATCACCCGCTTCAAGCCCTCACTCACCGCTACAAAAATAGTGGCATCCTGATCCAGCGAAGGCTCCTGTGCCACAAAAGCCACGCGCAGGCCGGTTTGCTGTTGCAGCGTACCGTCATCAGCCTTCTCAAACCCACCCAGAATGCGCA
>JANNFW010000167.1:0-2335 GCA_031380235.1 Rhodoferax sp.
TCCTTGCGCAGGGTGGCCATCTGTTTTGCTGTCAACGGCCCATCGTCGGGTTCATAGGCTGGCAAAACCTCTTCAGCAAACTTTGACAAAGCCATGTGAATAACCTGAGTTTCAGACACATCAAGTTCTGAGGCCAAGGCCTTCACCGTGCTGCGGGTCACCCCAAACCGAGTGTCTTTTCCACGGAACTTCACCAGCAGACTTTCACTTGTCGTCAACATCGCAACCTCCTAAACATATATACAAAATATATAACAAAACATGGGTTTTGGCAAGTTCAACTTCAGATGTTTCTGCGCCTCACAGCTTGCCGGGGATTGACTAGACAGCCACCCAACCCGCCGATACACTGAAATTGGCATCTCTTTTCGGCCCGGTCTGCAAGCGATGCTTCATCCACATCAAACCGGGATCAAACCACTAGGAGACATGCAAATGAGCCATCGTATGCGTTTCGGTATTTTCCTGGCACCGTTCCACAAGCCGGGCATCAACCCGACGCTAGCGCTGGAGCAAGACCTGGAGTTGATCCAATGGCTGGATCGATGTGGTTATGGCGAGGCCTGGTGCGGCGAGCACCATTCGGCGGGCACCGAGATCAGCGCCAGCCCGGAGATTTTCATGGCGGTGGCGGCTGAGCGCACGCGGCACATCAAGCTGGGCACGGGCGTGGTGAGCGTGAGCTACCACAACCCACTGTGGGTGGCCGAGCGCATTGTTCAACTCGACCATCTCACGCGCGGGCGGGTGATGCTGGGCCTGGGGCCAGGATCGCTGCCTAGCGACGGCATCATGATTGGCCTGTCGCAAACGCAGACGCGGCCACTGTTGGAGGATGGTTTGGCCGTCATCATGAAGCTGTTGCACAGCGACGAGCCTGTCACTTTCAAAAACGACCGTTGGGATTTGCGCGATGCGCGCCTGCATTTGCGGCCTTATTCAAACCCGCTGTTTGACATGGTAGTGCCCGCTGTGGCCTCACCCACCGGACCGAAACTGGCCGGGCAGCACGGCATTGGGCTCTTGTCAATTGGCGCGACGACTGCGGCGGGTTTTGACGCGCTGGCGCTGCATTGGGACGTGATGGAGGCGCAGGCCAAGCACTACAAAACCAAGGTGGACCGCAACAAGTGGCGGCTGGTCGGATTTGTGCATTGCGCTGAAACGATGGATCAAGCGTACCGCGATGTCGAATACGGCATAGAGCAGTGGTTTGAGTATTTTCAGGCGGTGGCGGCGTTCCCGAAAATGGCGATGCCCGGCAACAATGTGAAGGAGATGATCTCGTTCATCAACGACTCTGGCTTTGGCGCGATTGGCACCGCAGACATGGTGAACGCGCAGATTGACCGGCTTTGGAAGCAGTCCAACGGCGGCTTCGGCGCATACCTGACCTTGGCGCACAACTGGGCCAACTTTGATGCCACGCGCAAAAGCTATGACCTGATGGCGCGCCACGTGCACCCGCGCTGGCAGGGGCAATTTGCGACCCAAGGTTCAGCCGACCGCGCGCGCGCGGCGCGGCCCCAACTGGCCGAAATTCACAGCAAGGCAGTGGAGGCGGCGACTCAGCGCTATGCCGCGGAAACAGCTGCGCGCACGCACTGACGGGTTGGACTAAACAACGTCACTGACGCCGCTTTCGTTACGGCCTTTTTCCAGCCAGCGATCAACCGTGGCCAGAAACTTTTCGGCATCGAGCGGCTTGGTCAAATAATCGGCCAGGCCCGTCGCGCCTCCAAGCGCGCTGCTGCGTGGCGCCGCGTTGCCGGTAACTGCGATGATCGGGATGGCCTTGGTGCGTGCGTAGGTTTTGAGAACCTCCATCACCTGGTAGCCATCCATGCCCGGCATGTTGATGTCCAACAGAATGAGGTCAGGCTGGCGACCCAAAGCCAGTTGGATGCCCAGGCCTGGCGAATGCGCCGAGATCAAGTGAATACGCGGGCGTTTGGTGAGAAGCTGGGCAACGAGTTTGAGGTTGACGGGGTTGTCATCAATGCACAGCACACAGTGCTGATGAAGGTTCGCATCAAAGTGCCCCAAACTTTCATCCTGGGCCATGGGCTCAGGAAATTTCGGGTTGCTGGCGACGGGGAAATCAACCCAAAACGTCGCGCCTACGCCCAATTCACTCTCAACGCCCACGTCACCGCCCATCAAGTCCACCAGTCGCCGAGTGATGATGAGACCAATTCCCGTGCCGCCAACCTGGCCGCGCGTAGTGCCGCGGCGGTTAAAAGCCTCAAAAATGCTGGGTAAGCGCTCGGCAGCAATGCCCTCGCCAGAATCTGCAATCTCGATCCGCAGGCGTCCCGTCGGCAGCACACTTGTG
>JANNFW010000178.1:0-2086 GCA_031380235.1 Rhodoferax sp.
GTTTGCGTTCTTTCCAGGGCTGAACAAAGACCCCAACGTGGGTGGCGCGAAGATTGGCTACTTTGCCAATCCGACCGACAAAACCAAGGGCGTGCAATTGGGCGGGCAGGGCATTTCAGTGGTGTCGTACTCGGCTAATAAAAACGAGTCGCTTCAGTACATCAAATGGTTTGCATCACCTGATGTGCAGAAAAAATGGCAAGCTATTGGTGGTTTCTCGGCTCATAACGCGGTGTTGAACGACCCCGGCTACGCCAAGAGCGCACCGTACGCACAAGCCTTTCTCGACTCGATGGGCATGGTGAAGGACTTCTGGGCCGAGCCGTCTTACGCACAGTTGCTGCTGGCGATGCAAAAGCGTGTTCACGACTACGTGGTGGCCGACAAGGGCACCGCCAAAGAAGCGCTGGACTCATTGGTGGTTGACTGGAAGAAAGTCTTCAAGGACGACGGCAAGTTGAAGTAAATCGCGAGAACCTCCTGCACGGTTTGCGCGGGCCTCGTGTCTGTGCGCCCGTGCGGGCAGTTTGAATCGCATCAACTTTCTGCCTCTGCTTCTGTTTCGATCTACCTGCAAGCAACATGACTGTCCAACAAGCCGCTGAACGCGTGGCGCAAGCTACGCCCCCTGCCTTGGCGCGAACCTTTCGCGGCCTTTCCGACCGCGCGGTGGCTTGGCTGTTCATCGGCCCCACGATGCTGATCTTGCTGGTGATCAACATCTTTCCTTTGATCTGGACGGTCAAGCTGTCGTTCACCAATTTCAGGGCGAACCGCCCCAACGCCACGGTGTCTGATGTCGGCATCGACAACTACGTCGCCGTGCTGACCGACCCCGACATCTGGCTGGCGATGCAGACCACGGCGCACTTTTTGTTTTGGACGATCACGCTGCAAATGCTGATCGGCTTTGCGCTGGCCTATTTGATTGACCGCAAGTTTCGAGGTCACGGTTTCTGGACGACCGTCATCCTGATTCCCATGATGTTGTCGCCCGCCGTGGTGGGTAACTTTTGGGCCTTTTTGTACCAACCGCAGATCGGTCTGTTCAACTACGCCGTGGCCCTGTTCTCTGGCGTGCCCGCCTCATCGTTCTCGATGCTCGGCTCGGTGCAGCTCGCACCCTGGGCCATCATCATTGTGGACACCTGGATGTGGACGCCTTACGTCATGCTGATTTGCCTGGCGGGCCTGCGCTCGATTCCTGACTATATCTATGAGGCCGCCGAGGTGGATCGCGCCTCCAAGTGGCGGCAATTCTGGTCGATCACTTTGCCGATGGTGCTGCCCTTCATCATGCTTGCGGTGCTGTTTCGCGGCATTGAAAACTTCAAGATGTTTGACATGGTGAACCTGCTGACTTCGGGCGGCCCTGGGTCGGCCACCGAGCTGGCGTCCATCACGCTGAAACGTGAAGCGTTTGAGAAATGGCGCACGGGGTATTCGTCGGCCTTTGCCATTGTGCTGTTTGTCGCCGTGTTCGGTTTGGCGAACATCTACGTCAAAGCGCTGAACTACGTCAAGAACAGGTGAACCAATCATGAGCAAAGGCCTGAGTTCAGCGCATTCGGTGGTGGAGCCCACATCGGGCACCCGCTGGTTTGCGGGATTTGTGGTGGTGTTGTATGCGCTGGTCACGATCATCCCTCTGGTGTGGATCGTGCTGACCAGCATTAAGAGCCCGACTGACTCCATCAGCTACCCACCAAAAATCCTCTTCGAGCCGAGCCCGCAAGGTTTTTGCAACCTCTTCACCACCCGTTCGCGGCAAACGCCAGAGTACATCGCCGCACTGCCTGAGGCGACCGACAAATGCGACAAAGTTGCCCGAGCCGAGAGCATGGTGGTGGCGGGCAAGTCCAACTTCGTGCCACGCTTTGTCAACTCGCTCATCATCGCTTTTGGTTCAACGTTTCTGTCCGTCGGTTTCGGTGTGATGGCGGCGTATGCGTTTTCGCGCTTTAAAGTGCCGTTGAAAGACGACTTGCTGTTTTTCATTTTGTCGACGCGAATGATGCCGCCCATTGCGGTGGCGATTCCCATTTATCTCATGTACCGCGAGCTGGGTTTGTCAGACACGCGCACC
>JANNFW010000198.1:0-9780 GCA_031380235.1 Rhodoferax sp.
GTAGTCATTGGCTGTGCCGATGTGACGCGAGCCCTGCAAGGGTTGGGCGGTGCTTTTGTCGATGAGGTAGTGGAGGCCGTCAACTTCAACGACCCGTCGCAAACAGTTATTGCGGGAAGTAGGGCAGCGGTTGAAAAAGCCTGTGAAGCGTTGAAGGAAAGCGGTGCAAAACGCGCCTTGCCTTTGCCCGTGTCTGCGCCATTTCATTCCAGCTTGATGAAGCCGGCGGCCGACAAGCTGCGCGAACGGCTGGAGGACACGGTGTTTGAAGCACCGCAGATCGCGTTGATCAACAATATCGATGTGGCGCTGGAAGTCGATGCCGATAAGATTCGCGACGCCTTGTACCGCCAGGCCTTTGGCCCTGTTCGCTGGGTCGAGTGCGTGCAAGCACTCAAAGCGCGTCGCATCAACCTGATGGTGGAGTGCGGGCCTGGAAAAGTTTTGGCGGGGTTGGCCAAGCGCATCGACCCCGACTTGACGGGTTTAGCCCTGTTTGATTTGGCAACTCTTGAGACTGTGAAAAGTAACATCGCGGGGGCGGTTGTATGAGTACACCTTCACTCGCCCTGGTGACGGGTGCATCTCGGGGAATCGGTGCCAGCATAGCGCTGGAGTTGGCCCATCGGGGTTTCAAAGTCGTTGGCACGGCCACTACGGAAGACGGTGCCGCCAAAATCAGTCAGGCACTGGCTGCGTTTCCCAACTGCAGCAGCAAAGTGCTGAACGTAAACGACGTGACGGCGGTTGAAAGTCTGGTTGATGCACTTGTCAAAGAGCATGGCGGTTTGCAGGTGCTGGTCAACAACGCAGGTATCACTCGCGACAACCTGGCCATGCGCATGAAAGACGACGACTGGGATGCCGTGATGGACACCAACCTGAAAGCGGTTTTTCGCGTCAGCCGCGCGGTAATGCGCACGATGATGAAGCAGCGCTACGGGCGTATTATTAACATTACTTCGGTGGTCGGTGCCTCTGGCAACCCTGGGCAGGCCAACTACGCTGCGGCCAAGGCGGGTGTTGCAGGCATGACGCGAGCGCTGGCGCGTGAACTCGGTTCGCGCAACATCACCGTCAATTGCGTGGCACCCGGTTTCATTGAGACCGACATGACCGCAGGGTTGAATGAAGCCCAGCAAAAAGTCCTTCTGGCCCAGATTCCTTTGGGTCATTTGGGCAAGCCTGCCGATGTTGCCCATGCCGTGGCATTTTTAGCATCGCCTCAAGCGGGCTACGTGACCGGGCAGGAATTGCACGTCAATGGTGGGATGCACATGTAGAACATTGCTGACATGCAGAAATTCGGCCGATTTTTCCGTTCGGCTGGTTGCGCAGGGAAATACAGTCTTGGCGCAGCTAAAATCACGGTTTTACTTACAACCCTTCGAGGGATCTCATGAGCGATATCGAAACACGCGTTAAGAAAATCATTGCCGAACAGCTCGGTGTAGAAGAGTCCCAAGTCACCAACGAAAAGTCATTCGTGGCTGATCTGGGTGCCGACTCGCTGGACACTGTGGAGCTGGTGATGGCACTCGAAGACGAGTTTGGCATTGAAATCCCGGATGAGGATGCCGAGAAAATCACCACGGTTCAAAACGCGGTGGACTACGCCTCGACGCATAAAAAGGCGTAAGTTAACGATGAACGCGGTGCACGAAGCGGCAAGCGCGGGAAGGCAATTTTTCGACGGGCCGCCCCTAGAAAAATTAGTCCCCTCGGGGGGCAGCGCAGCACACGAAGTGGCAAGCGTGGGGGCTCCATGACTGTGCGTCGTCGGGTAGTCGTCACGGGTCTCGGCTGCATTAGCCCTGTGGGTAACACGGTGGCTGACTCGTGGGCGGCGCTTATGGCGGGCCAATCGGGTATCGACATGATCACCGGGTTTGATGCCAGCGCTTTCGCCTGCAAGTTCGCGGGCGAGGTCAAGGGCTTCAACATCAGCGACTACATTCCCGAAAAAGAGGCGCGCCACATGGATCGCTTCATCCACTTGGGTTTGGCGGCTGCTTGCCAGGCCGTAGTGGATTCTGGCTTGCCAGTGGGCGATGCACTGAGCGAAGAAGAGGCCGTTCGAATCGGCTGCGTGATCGGTTCCGGCATCGGCGGCTTGCCCCTGATTGAGGCCACGCATACCGAGTTGACGAACCGGGGGCCGCGCCGCATTACTCCGTTTTTCGTACCGGGCTCGATCATCAATCTGATAGCGGGCCACGTCTCCATGAAGTATGGCTTCAAAGGCCCCAATATCGCTATCGCGACAGCCTGCACCACCGGTTTGCACTGCATTGGCGATGCGGGCCGGATGATTGAATATGGCGATGCCGACGTGATGGTCGCCGGTGGCTCGGAATCTACCGTGTCGCCTCTGGGCATTGGTGGATTTGCAGCGATGCGTGCACTGTCCACCCGCAACGATGATCCCAAAACTGCCAGTCGACCATGGGACAGGGACCGTGATGGTTTTGTCTTGGGCGAAGGCGCGGGCATGATGGTGCTGGAAGAGTACGAGCACGCAAAGGCCCGCGGCGCAAAAATCTATGCCGAACTGGCTGGGTTTGGCATGAGTGCCGACGCCGGGCACGTGACTGCACCCAGCATGGATGGACCGCGTCGTGCCATGCAGAACGCTTTGCGCAATGCAGGCGTCAACGTGGACGAAGTCGGCTACCTTAACGCGCACGGCACCTCAACCCCTTTGGGCGACACCAACGAAACAAACGCTATCAAGGCGGCTTTTGGTGATGTTGCGAAGAAGCTGGTGGTGAACTCCACCAAGTCCATGACCGGGCATTTGCTGGGCGGAGCGGGCGGGATTGAATCTGTTTTTACCGTGCTGGCACTTCATCACCAAAAGAGTCCGCCCACCATCAACATCTTCAACCAGGATCCCGAGTGTGACCTGGACTACTGTGCCAATACCGCCCGCGATCTCAAAATCGATGTGGCTGTCAAAAACAATTTTGGCTTTGGTGGCACGAATGGGACGCTCGTTTTCAAACGAGCCTGACCCCCCGGTGTCAAGCCGTTTCGGCCTGCGAGCGCGCACCCTCGCAACGCATGCGAAGCCTCGCACGCGTGCCCGTGCTGCCAAAACCGCTCCGGCGATCCGTTATCCGTTTGGGCAAACGCGATCCCTGAAAGTCAGCTTGGTAGCGCTGTGGCTCTGCGGCGCACTGGTCACCCTGTATTTGCTCCTGACACGGCGGGTGCATGTTCTGTATCCCTGGCTTGCTGGATTCAGTTTGTTGATGGGTGCCGCTGCGGCCCGTTGGGGCTGGGCCAGCACACAAGCAGGATTTTTGCGGTGGGATGGCGAGGATTGGTGGGTTGAGCCCCCGAGCGATGTTTCGGGGTCACCGCCCCAACTGGTTACGGCTATCGGGGTTCAGTTGGATTTCCAGTTTTTTCTGCTGCTTCGGCTGGATTCTGCAGGAGGTAGCAGCCAATGGCTTTGGTTGGATTCGTGGAGTCAAAGGCGCGACTGGCACGCTTTGCGACGGTCCGTGTTTTCGCCCAAACCTTCACCTCAGGCATCTGATTCGGCTGTTGTTTCTGCGGAACCCGCGCTGACTGCCGGGGTCAAAGCATGACATCACCGGAAGAGGCTCCTGCGGTCGTTGCGGCCGACAGTGATTTGATGCTGGTCGAGCGAACCGTGGCGGGCGACCAAAAAGCGTTTGAACTGCTGGTCATCAAGTACCAAAGGCGAATTCAGCGCCTGATTGGCCGCATGGTGCGCGATGTTGATCTGGTGGAGGACATAGCGCAGGAGACCTTCATTCGGGCCTACAAGGCTTTGCATCAGTTCCGGGGCGACGCGCAGTTCTACACTTGGTTGTACCGGATTGCTGTGAATACGGCCAAAAAATCCCTGATGGAGCTCAAGCGCGATTTGACCGTGTCTGAGAGCTTTTTCAAATCGGATGATGACGATGAAACTAAAACGTCCAAGATCGAACTAACTGCTGACGAAACACCAGAAACGGTGTTTGCCGCCAAAGAAATCGCGGCAATGGTGAACTTGGCGTTGTTGGAATTGCCCGAAGACCTTCGGCAGGCAGTCACGCTACGTGAAATAGAGGGTTTGAGCTATGAGGAAATATCTGCCGCGATGAATTGTCCGATCGGCACGGTGCGCTCACGTATTTTCCGGGCGCGTGAGGCGATTTCCGCCAGGGTGAAGCCGATGCTGGAAAACCAATCCGGTAAGCGATGGTAGCTAGGCGACATGAATCGGTATTTAGGAAACAGAAAATGATGAACGATGATGTCTTGAAAAGTCACGAGTTGAGGCGAGAAATGATTTGTGCCTTGGCAGACGGTCAACTGCGCGGTCAGGATTTCGCCAAGACGGTGGAATCAATCCAGTCAAACCTTGATTCCTGCGCCGCATGGCAGTCTTACCACGTCATTGGTGACGTGCTGCGTTCCCCAGAGCTGGCAGAACACGCGGGAGACTTGAATTTTCTGGCTCGCTTTCAAACCCGGTTGGCAGCTGATGCCGATGCGCAGCTTGCCTATAAGCCGATTTATAAGCCGATGTCCCCCACTTTTGCGACCAGCGGTCTACCGGCACGTTCCGCCAGCCAAGCCAGCGCCAACGAATCGGTGTTTGCTTGGAAACTGACGGCGGGTTTTGCATCGCTTGCCGCCGTCGTCGCCATTGGGTGGAGTATGACGAACGGCTTGACTGGGTCTTCTGGGGGAGCGCAATTGGCGCAGACCGTACCGCCTGCTCAAACCAGTGTGACCAGCTCGGGGGTTTCGGAATCCGCAGTCATGATTCGTGACCCGAACCTGGATGCGCTGCTGGCCGCACACAAGCAGTTTGGCGGCGGCACGGCGTTGCAAATGCCATCAGGCTTCCTTCGCAACGCCACATTTGAGACTGCTGCGCGGTGAAGAATCCGCCTTGGTCGCAGGTATCAGCCGTATTTGGACGGTGGTTACTCTCGGGCACCTATGGCGTTTGGGTCAGCGCTTTCCTGGGCTTAAGCGCCAACTCCGTTTTGGCGCAAACTCCGGTGGCTGGCGCGACAGCACTGGCCGCCAGTGCCCCAGATGTCCAACCGGCCGAGCGCACTATCTCCGAGTGGCTGTTGCGCATGCACGAAGGCTCGCGCAAGAGAACTTACATCGGGACGTTTGTGGTCTCGTCCAGCAACAGCATGTCCAGTTCGCGCATTTGGCACGCCTGCGATGGCCAGCAGCAAATGGAGCGGGTTGAGGCGCTGACGGGTGCGCCGCGCTCGACCATCCGGCGCAATGATGAAATCATCACCTTTCACGCGGACAGCAAAGTTGCACTGTCTGAAAAGCGGGAGTTTTCCGGAGTTTTTCCTGGCTTGTTGAAGGCCAACCAAGCGGGGCTTGCACAACTTTATTCTGCGCGCCAGCTTGGGGTCGACCGCGTCGCTGGCATTGAGGCGGATGTGGTGTTGCTCCAGCCTAAAGACAAGTTTCGTTTTGGCTATCGCGTCTGGAGCGAGCGCAAGAGCGGGCTGGTGATGAAACTGCAAACACTCGACACGGATGGGCGAGTGTTGGAGCAAGCCGCATATTCCGAGCTTCAGCTTGATGCGCCAGTCAGCATGAGCAAGCTAACCCAGATGATGGGGAATCTTGACGGTTATCGGCTTGTCAAGTCTGAGCTTCAGAAGACGACCGCCCTGGCCGAAGGGTGGCAGTTGAAGACTTTGCCGCCCGGCTACAAA
This sequence comes from Rhodoferax sp., assembly GCA_031380235.1. Lineage (GTDB taxonomy): Bacteria > Pseudomonadota > Gammaproteobacteria > Burkholderiales > Burkholderiaceae_C > JANYCG01. The sequence continues at coordinate 5,721 of JANNFW010000198.1, forward strand.
CCCATGAATTGCTACAAGCGTGCGGTGGTCAAGGCTGAAGGAGCGAATACTGATTCCGCCATGCAATGGATATTCTCGGACGGCCTGGCGTCGGTCTCGCTGTTTGTGGAGACATTTGACCGCGCGCGGCATATTCAGGAAGGGCAGGCGGCCACCGGTGCCACGCACTCCATCACGCGGCGATTTGTTGACAGGCAGTCCGAACAGTCAGGCGATTGGTGGCTGACCGTCGTCGGAGAGGTGCCGGTGCCTGTACTCATGGGCTTTGCGCAAAGTCTTGAACGAAAAAAGTAAGCCCCAATCTGTTCAGTAATTTGAGAGCTTTGGATGGTGATTGCGCTTCATCGGCATCTCCCCTTGAACCATCGGTGCCGAATTCGCTCTTAGTCTTAGTAATAGGTTTGATGGCTGTACTGCAACAGCGGTTTTGCAATTTATCATTTCATGCTTACTTGAAAGGGCCATGATGTTCTCAGTGGGTTCAAAAAAATTGGTGTCTTTGTTCGGTGCGGTGGTTTGGTCTGCCACCGCGTTCCTGATGCCGCTGGATGCGGCCCAGGCACAAACCCGCACGCTGCCGGACTTCACCGACCTAGTCGAGCAAGTCGGGCCGTCTGTCGTCAACATTCGAACACTTGAAAAAGTCTCCACCCGTCAAGGGATGCCAGGCTTCGGCGGCGGGGGCAATGAAGAGGAAATGCTGGAGTTCTTCCGGCGCTTTGGCGTGCCTATTCCAAACGTTCCGCGCCAAGGGCCACGGCCCAATCGGCCCCAGCAGCCAGAGCAAGAGCAACCCAGGGGAGTGGGCTCGGGCTTCATCCTGACGTCGGACGGCTACATCATGACCAATGCGCACGTCGTTGAAGGTGCAGATGAGGTGCTGGTGACGTTGACCGACAAACGCGAATTCAAAGCGAAAACCATTGGCTTTGACAGGCGCAGTGATATTGCCGTCGTGAAGATTGAGGCCACCGGGCTCCCGGCGGTGAAGACGGGCGATGTGAGCCGCCTGAAGGTGGGTGAATGGGTCATGGCCATCGGTTCGCCTTTTGGTCTTGAGAACACGGTGACGGCAGGCATCGTCAGCGCCAAGCAGCGCGATACCGGTGACTTCTTGCCATTCATCCAGACGGACGTGGCCATCAACCCCGGAAATTCGGGTGGGCCGTTGATCAATATGCGTGGTGAGGTCGTGGGCATCAATAGCCAAATTTATTCGCGCTCCGGTGGTTTCATGGGAATTTCGTTTGCGATACCGATGGACGAAGCGGTGCGCGTGAGCGACCAGTTGCGCTCATCCGGGCGTGTTTCCCGCGGACGCATTGGCGTGCAGATCGATGTGGTCACCAAAGACATCGCCGAGTCGATTGGCTTGGGCAAGGCCCAAGGCGCACTGGTTCGCGGTGTTGAAGTCGGCTCCCCAGCGGAAAAAGCGGGGATTGAAGCGGGCGACATCATCACCAAGTTTGAAGGCAAGATGATTGACAAATCGATCGAGCTGCCCCGCCTGGTGGGTGCCGTCAAGCCGGGCACTAAAAGCGCGTTGACGGTTTTCCGCCGTGGCAGTGTCAAAGAGATCAACGTCGTGATCGGTGAGATTGAGGCGGACAAGGTCGCACTGAAAACGCCAGAGCGGGACGAAAAACCCAAAGCCACTGCTGCCGTTCAACTGTTGGGTTTGACCGTGATCGACATCACCGAGGCGCAGAAAAAAGAACTGAAGGTCAAAAGCGGCGTGAAGGTTGAAACGGCCACGGAGGCCAGCGCGCGTGCGGGCCTGCGCGAAGGTGATGTGATTGTGGCTATCGCCAACACGGAAATTGGCAGCGTGAAAGAGTTCGACGCAGCGGTCGCCAAGATTGATAAATCCAAGGCCATTAATGTGCTTTTTCGCCGTGGCGACTGGGCGCAATATGCGCTGATTCGGCCTGCGCGCTGAACGCTAGAGTCTTAAAAAAACCCCCAATCCTGAGTCAGGGTTGGGGGTTTTTGCTTAATTTACGATCAAAAAGAGCGTTCGAAAAAATATTTTCTAAACAGATTGAGACGTGCGTAAGTTTGCGAATACTAACAAAGTCAAATTCAATTTATGATTTTGGTTAGAATGAGGGCGCTGTGGGCTCCATTACTGGCATATCAAAAATGCCAAAAACCACATCGTGAGATGATTTGTAATGCCCCACAGGCCATTCACAGGTCACCCACAAGTTGTCCAAGCAGTGTCCCCTAATTTTGTGAATAAGCTGTGTATAAAGTTCATGTTGCTAGCTTGCAACGACCTCTGTTGCGTCGTACCACGGGTGCGCTTTTCAATCTTTTTGCCTACAATGAAGTTCCAACCTTCGCAGTTGCCAATGATTGTTGGTTCAGGGCGCGCCGTAACACGACGCGCCCTTTTTTCTTGTCTCCCCCGTTTTAATTCAATCACTTGAAGCTCTTCGTTGATGAATCACATCAGAAATTTTTCCATCATTGCGCACATTGATCATGGCAAGTCCACGCTTGCAGATCGATTGATCCAACGTTGTGGTGGCTTGCAAGAACGCGAAATGCAGGCGCAGGTTCTCGACTCGATGGACATCGAGAAAGAGCGTGGGATAACCATCAAGGCGCAGACTGCTTCGCTCAAGTACAAAGCGCAAAACGGTGAGATCTACAACCTCAATTTGATCGACACGCCAGGGCACGTTGACTTCTCGTACGAAGTATCACGCTCGCTGTCTGCATGCGAAGGTGCGCTGTTGGTTGTAGATGCAAGTCAAGGCGTGGAAGCGCAGACCGTGGCCAACTGCTACACCGCGCTGGAGCTCGGCGTTGAAGTCGTGCCCGTGCTCAACAAGATGGATCTTCCGAACGCTGATCCCGATAACGCGCGGCTTGAAATTGAAGACGTGATTGGCATCGATGCGACCCACGCAATTCCCTGCTCGGCAAAAACCGGCATGGGCATTGAAGAGATTCTGGAAGCCATCGTCGAGCGGATTCCTGCCCCCAAAGGCAACGCAGACGGCCCGCTGCGAGCGATGATCATCGACAGCTGGTTTGACAACTACGTCGGTGTCGTGATGTTGGTGCGCGTGGTCGACGGCCGTCTGGCCAAAGGCGAGCGCATCAAGATGATGGCGACCGAAGCCACCTACAACGCTGATAGTCTGGGAGTGTTCACCCCCGCCAATGTGCCGCGCGGCGCCTTGGAGGCGGGCGAGGTAGGCTACATCATCGCCGGCATCCGCGAGTTGCAAGCCGCCAAGGTGGGCGACACCATCACCTTGATCAAGCCCGGCACGGGCGGCGCGGCGGCAACCGCTACCGTGGCATTGCCCGGCTTCAAAGAGATTCAGCCGCAGGTGTTTGCGGGGTTGTACCCGACTGAGGCGAATCAGTATGAAGGCCTGCGCGACAGTCTGGAGAAGCTCAAGCTCAATGATTCGTCCCTCCACTACGAGCCTGAGGTCAGCCAAGCTTTGGGCTTTGGCTTTCGCTGCGGCTTTTTGGGGCTGCTCCACATGGAGATCGTGCAGGAGCGTCTGGAGCGTGAGTTTGATCAAGACTTGATCACCACCGCACCCACGGTGGTCTACCAAGTGGTGGGTGTTGATGGCGTGACGCGCATGGTTGAGAACCCGTCCAAGATGCCCGATCAGGGCCGGCTGGATGAAATTCGCGAGCCCATCGTCACCGTACACCTTTATATGCCGCAGGAATACGTGGGTGCGGTCATGACGCTGGCCAACCAGAAACGCGGCGTGCAGATGAACATGGCGTACCACGGCCGCCAAGTGATGCTGACCTACGAGATGCCGCTGGCCGAGATCGTGCTCGACTTCTTCGACAAGCTGAAGAGCGTGTCGCGCGGTTATGCGTCGATGGACTACGAGTTCAAGGAATACCGCGCCGCCGATGTCGTCAAGGTCGACATCCTGCTCAACGGCGACAAGGTCGACGCGCTGTCGATCATCGTGCACCGCAGCCAGAGCGCTTTTCGCAGCCGCGCGGTGGTGGCGAAGATGCGTGAGCTGATTTCGCGACAGCAGTACGATGTGGCGATCCAGGCTGCCAT
>JANNFW010000201.1:0-7277 GCA_031380235.1 Rhodoferax sp.
AATTGACCGACCCATTGCCGCGTATCCAGCTTCAATTGAACGCGGGTCACACCCTGCACTTGGTGGTCGCCCCGTGCGGGTGAAATTGAGCGCCATTGCATCGGCAAGCTGGCATCCAGCACGGTGCTGCGGGAGTCATCGACCGGAAAGCTCGCGGCCCGGGCCGGGCTGTCAAAAACCAACGCCAGACCCACGACCAGCACCAGCAGGCTCAGCCCGGTGAAGCCTTGATGCCAGTGGCGCGTTGTGCTGATATTCCTCATGATGCGCTCAGGGTGCAGTCAGCGTGTACGTGGCACGCCCGGTGTACGTGCCGGCCGCCACGGGCGTTGCGTTGGCATAGCTGAAGGCATGGCAATTCTCGACGTAACTGTTGGCCGCAAAATTGCGCAGAAACCGGGTGCCGCCGCTGACAAAACTGCCGGCCGGAATATCTGCCGCACCGGCATTGCCAATCGAGGTACTGGTCCAACTGATTTGACTGAAGGCAATGGTGTTGGCGCCACTGGTCAGGCCAGCGGGCGTGGTCACCTGGAGCACCGCCGTGGTCGCGCTGGCGGCGGGCAGTCGGAAAAAGCCGCCGACGTAGACTTCACCGGAGCCCGGAACGCACACCGTGAAACCGTCAAACGGGCTGTTGGCCTGCGTGCTGTTGCTCGTCATCAGCTTGGCGATACCGCTGCCGACATCTGCCGCCAGCAAAGTGGTGGTCACCAGGTTGATGGTGGCATTGTCGGCATTAGCGGTCGCGTTGCCCACTGCCAGATAGACCGTGCGTGCCCCAGGTGTCACTGCCAATACCCAGGCTTGCGCGAGCGGGCTGGATGCCAACAAAAACAACATCAAGCTCGCTGCTGTTGGCCTTGCAATCATTGGACGGTGCATGTTTGACCCCTTTCTAGGGTGTAACGGATCAAATTCTCCCACAAGAAAAAAACAAGGCGGAGGGTTTCCCGTCCGCCTTGCCGTTGAGTGCTTAAAGAAAACTCAAGTAAGCATCACAGCACGGAGGCCGTGTAGACCACTTGGCCGTTGTAAGTACCCGCTGCAACGACACTGCTGCTGGTGTAGTTGAAACTGTAAACCGTGCTCGAATTCACCACACCGGCCGTAGCTGCCAACGCTGAAGTCGCACCGCTGATGGCGGGGTGAATCAGCGTGCCGCCGGTTGCGGTTGGGACGATGTCCGACCAAGGAATGGTTTGAGCGCCATTGGTCAAGCCGCCGACGGTGCCCACGGCACCGAAGGTCACCGTGCCGCCGTTACCCAAAACCCTGGCATTGACCGTGCCGCCAGTGCTGATACCTGCAACAGTCGAGCCTACAGTAGCGGCCTGAACTGCGGTCAAGGTGAAGTCAACACGGTCGATGGTGGCCACGTCAGTAAATGCGGTGCCGGTACCCACTTGCAGAAAGATAACCTTCGGCACGATCACGCGGAAATCCAGGCGGGCCGTGGCAGTCAGGGCACCTGCGCCGGTGGTGATGTCGGACTCAGCGTGGGCTGAGAAAGCGGCTGCAACAGCAGCGAGAGCGATGAGTTGTTTAACGAATTTCATGATGTTTCCTTTTCACTAAGCCCACTGAATTAGTCGGCTGATAATCTGTATTCGCAATGGACGTGCCAACATTTCCGATGAGAAAGCGTGACGGTTATCACGCTAAATAGGAACGCGACCTTGGCGTATCATCCGATTTACGGATTTCATTGCAAAATGCGTCAAAAAATCTCTCAATCATTGCAATTTGCGATTATTTTGCTAAACTGGGTTGATGCCTAACACGCAAATCACGCCGTCGATTGCATCCCCTATCGCGTCTCTCTTCCCCGGACTGCGCGTGCTGGTGGTTGAAGACCTGATCGCCCTGGCCATTCAGTACCGCACATTGGCCGCGCGGCTGGATGTCCATGTCAGCACTGCCGGAACGCTGTCTGAGGCGATGCGCCAAGTGCAACTGGGGCCTTGGCACGCGGCGCTTATAGATTTGAATTTGCCCGATGGCAGCGGCTTTGAGGTGATGCAGGCGCTGCTGCGCGTTTACCCGACGTGCTCGGTGGTGGTGATCACCGGTGAAGAATCGCTGGACAACGCAGTGCGGGCATCAAAGGCCGGTGCCTTTGACTTCATCCAGAAGCCGGTCGAGGCGGAGCGCCTTTTGGTGACCTTGCGTAACGCGCTCCACGCATCGCGCATGAGCCAACGGGTCGCGACCCTCCAAACGGCAGCACCCACGCACTTCGAGCAGTTCATTGGTCAAAGTGCAGAGATGCAAGCGGTTTACCGCATGATTGAAACCGTGGCCGCCAGCAATGCGCCGGTCTGCATTTCAGGCGAATCTGGCACGGGCAAAGAACTGGTGGCCTTGGCGATTCATACCCGCAGTGCGCGCCGGCACAAAAAACTGGTCACCGTCAACAGCGCGGCTATCCCCAGGGAGCTGATCGAGAGTGAGCTGTTTGGCCACGTCAAAGGGGCGTTCACTGGGGCAAGCGCCGACCGACCCGGGGTTTTCCAGGAAGCCGACCAGGGCACACTGTTTTTGGACGAGATTGCCGAGCTGGACTTGGGCGCGCAGGCCAAATTGCTGCGTGTGCTGCAAACCGGCGAGGTCAAGCGCCTGGGCGAAGACAAAACCCGCATTGTGGATGTGCGCATCATCTGTGCGACGCACCGGGATTTGCGGGCGCGGGTGCGCACGGGCGAGTTTCGCGAGGACTTGTTTTACCGTCTGTACGTGGTGCCTATTGAGTTACCGCCGTTGCGCAGCCGGGGTAATGACGTGCTGCTGATCGCGAATGAACTGCTGATGCGCTATGCAAAGGAAGATGGCAAGCGGTTTCGCAGCTTCAGTGAGGATGCGCAGGCCGCGCTGCTCGCCCACGCTTGGCCCGGCAATGTGCGCGAGTTAATCAATGTGATCCGTGCGGTGGTGGCACTCAACGACGCCATCGAGGTGCAAGCCAGCATGTTGCCGCTCGAACTGCGTCAGCCAAGCCTTTTGCGGCTCACCCCGCGCCCACCCAACATTCGCGCATCGCCAGCCTCGCTGCCAACGGCACAGGATGATGAAGTTCCCTGGTTCGCACAATCATTCGAAAGCAGCGGTTTTCCGGATCAGCCTGCGCCAGCACCTGCGGCTTCTGTGGCGGAGCAAGTGGCTGCACCCACCGCGCCGGCACCCTTGGTTTCGATAATCCCGGACAGTCTTGCCAGTTTTGACCGCGCCAAAGTCAGGCCACTGTTGGAGATAGAACGCGAGGTGGTGGACTATGCCCTGCGCGCCTTTGGCGGTAATGTGGCGCAGGCAGCGCGCGCGCTGCAGGTCAACGCCTCCACGCTGTATCGAAAAATTCAGCTTTGGACAGCCACGGGCGAGGCGGCGAAAGTGGCGAGGGGTGTTGACCCCTGAAAATGCCATGAGCACCCCATGACCAGCGACACCGAGCGGGCGCTGCAACAGCAGGTCATAGACCTTCAGCGTGAAAACGCCGAACTGAAGGCGCTTCTCAAGCAGGCGCAGGAGCGCACCCTCGTGCCCGCGCGCGATCCCGATATCAAAGTGACGGTACCGTTGGCTGGCCTTGAAATACAACAGCCCGGCCCCGCGTTGAGTGATGTTTTGGGCGCCACGCGCAGCTACAAAGGCCAGCGTGCGCTGGTGGTTGACGACCACCGCGTGAACCAATTGCTGGCCCGGCATTTGCTGCAACTGCTGGGCTTTGAGGTCGACGTGGCAGAAGATGGCGAGCAGGCGGTGCTGGCGGTACAGACAGGTCGATTTGACGTGGTGCTGATGGACCTGCAGATGCCGACCATGGACGGCTGGCAGGCGACGCATCTCATCCGGCAATGGGAGCAGAGCCAGGCTAAAGCCCGCGTCCCCATCATCGCCCTAACAGCCCATGTAAGCGCCCACTCAGAAAGTGGTGACCGCGAGCACGACTCGTCAAAGGGAATTGACGGTTACCTGACCAAGCCGCTGACCCAGCAAGCGCTGCAAACGGCTTTGCAAGCGACCCACCTGGGCCTCCCCCCTGCTGACAACAGCCCCGTCAATCGGCAGCAGTTGCTCGGGCGTTTGGGGCAGGATGAAGCGGCCTTGAAAGACATGGTGAAGGCCTTTCGCATCGATCTGCGCCAATGCCTAAACCAGACATTGGCGGGGATTCAATCGCAGGACTGGGCAGTCGTCAGCGCCCAGGCGCATGGGCTTAAGGGACTGCTGTTAAGCATGACCGCCGATGCCGCCGCCGCAGATGCCCGCGCCTTGGAGCTGGCAGCGCGCTCACGTGACGCGGTTGGTGCAAAAGCCGCGTTTTCAGGACTTTCGGGGTCAGCCAAACTTGCCTTTGATGCCGTGCAAAGCTGGTGAGCGTCGCCGACCGATTTGAGGCGTTTCCGTTGAACTCTAGAATCTCCCAAACCCCACGCCATGGCTGACTCATTCCAACTCCCGCCCGCTAGTGAACCGAGCGAGCCCCAGCGCACCCTGGAGCTTGAGCGCCTGACGCGCGAGAACGCCATGTTGCGCTTGGCCGTTCAGGAGATGCCGCACGGCCTGAGCGTGATGGACGGCGAAGACCGAATGGTGTTCTCAAACCGTCATCTGGCCGAAATTTGGGGGCTGTCCGAGTCAGTGCTGCAGCCGGGCAATACCTTTCAATCAATCATGGGTCTGACACGGGGTGCCGAGGCCGAGCAAAGCCGCCAGCAGCCCATGCCGGAGAAAGGCAGCGTGGGCGTGCGCAGGCGCGAATGGTTGATGGACGACGGGCGCAGCATCGAGGTCATGGTGACGCGTCTGGCCGACGGCAGCACCATCGCCTTGCATGAAGACATCACCGAGCAGCGGCAACGCCAGGCGCAGATTGCCTTTCATGCGCGCCACGACCCGCTCACCGGCCTGCCCAACCGCCTGGCCATGCGCGATGAACTTCACCGCCAGCTAGTTCGTAATGCGCGCGGTGAGGAGCTGGCCGTGCTGTGCATGGATTTAGACCGCTTCAAGGCGGTCAATGACATGTTCGGCCATGCGGTGGGCGACACGCTGTTGACCCAGGTGGCAGACCGACTGCGCGGCTGCGCGCGCGGCACTGATTTTGTGGTGCGCCTGGGCGGTGACGAGTTTGCGGTGTTTCAATGCGGCACACAGCAACCTGTCAGCAGCACCTCGTTGGCGCGCAGGCTTATCGCGGCGTTGAGTGAACCGTTTGACCTGGGTGGCCAGGTTGCGCAAATTGGCGTCAGCATTGGCATTGCCCTGGCACCCTTTGATGGAGACAGCCCGGATGCCCTGCTCAAAAGCGCAGACCTGGCGCTGTACCGCGCCAAGGCTGCCGGGCGCGGCACCCTGCGCTTTTTCGAACCCGGCATGGACGCTCAGGCCCAAACGCGCCGCGCGCTGGAGGGCGACCTGCGCGGTGCGCTGGCGCAGGGCCAGCTGCATCTGGCCTATCAGCCGCAGGTGGATGCAAAAACCGGGCGGGTTACTGGCGTGGAGGCCCTGCTGCGCTGGGCGCACCCCACACGCGGCAATATCCCGCCGGTGGAGTTCATTCCGCTGGCTGAAGAGACCGGGCTGATCGTGCCCATTGGCGCCTGGGTGCTGGCCCAGGCCTGCCGCGATGCCATGCAGTGGCCAGAGCACGTGCGCGTGGCTGTCAACGTGTCTGCGGTGCAATTCACCCGCCGGGCCTTGCTGAATGAGGTGACGGCAGCGCTGGAAGATGCAGGACTGAACGCCAGTCGGCTTGAGATTGAGATCACCGAATCCGTCATGATGCAGGATCAGAAGCAGGCACTGTGCCTGCTGACCGAGTTGCGCGCGATGGGTGTGCGGGTGGCGATGGACGACTTTGGCACGGGTTATTCATCGCTCAGCTATCTGCGCAGCTTCGCGTTTGACCGGATAAAGATCGACCGTTCTTTCGTGCATGATGTTGTCAGCAACCCGGAGGCGCGTGCGATTGTGCGGGCGATTGCCGGGCTAGGCGCAAGCCTCGGCATGGCCATCACGGCCGAAGGGGTTGAAACGCTGGATCAACTCGATGTGATTCGGGCGGAAAATTGCACAGAAGTGCAGGGTTTCTTGTTCAGCAAGCCCCGTCCAGTACATGAAATTGTAGAAATTATTGATAGCATTCATCTGAACTTCAGCAAGAACAATGGACTTGATCCAGAGCAAACCCCTTAAAACCCGATATGTTTGAACGAATCGCGTATGTCAGCCGTGCCCTTGCCTCTACAGGCCTTCGCGAGGTTCATGACATCGTGGGTGTCGCAAACAACCGCAACGCGGAACGTGGCTTGACGGGTGCGCTGATTTATCTGGATGGCTATTTTCTGCAAGTGATTGAAGGCCTGCCAGGCCCGCTGCACGAACGCTTTGCCATCATTGCGACTGACCCCCGGCACACCGAGGTGTCAGTTCGCCTCTCGGTCAAAATCACGGCGCTGGCGTTCCCTGAGTCATGGATGGCACTGCGCCAGGGCGATGCGATTCTGGAGGCGACCAAGCGGGCGTTTGACTACCGGCCGGGCTTTCCTGCTGATGCATTTGATGGCGACAAGCTGGTGGCGTTTGTGTTGGCGTGCTGTACCGCGCATTCCAGCGGTTGAATGAAAAATATTAACCCATGAGTTAATATTGGAGTCAAACAGAGCGTTTCGACTCAAATTTTGAATAAAATAGCACTCTAGCTCTCGAATAATATGCATAATCAGCTATTTAAATAATAGCAAACGGACTCTTATGTGTCGGCTGAATCGTGATTGCTTGATGCATGTCAAGGCCCCTTGCCGCCAGCTCGCTTAGCCTTGCGGCGTGCACACTGCCCAACTCACGTCCCACACTGCTTTCGGTCAACCTGATTCATCAAATTGGGGCGCAATCGACCCGCTGACTCGAATGGACAGCCAATTTGACGACCCGCAGGAATGGGTCGTTTTCAGCCGTCGGGTTGAACCCGCAACCGATGATGCCGCAGAACAATGGGAATCCCAAGTCATCGTGCGCGGGATGCACTGCGCCGCCTGCGCGTTGACGCTGGAACAGGCGCTTTTGAGCGTGCAAGGGGTGGTGTCGGCGCGCGTCAGCGCTGCCAGTGGGCGCGCCAGCATCACCTGGTCGCAGGTAGCAACGCGCCCGTCTGAGTGGCTTACCGCACCGCTCGCGCTGGGTTACCAGCTGTTCCCATCGTCTGATGCGTTTGCGCACACCGATAGCCGCCAGCAGTCACGCCTGGCACTGTGGCGTTGGCTGGTGGCGGGGTTCTG
>JANNFW010000310.1:0-2751 GCA_031380235.1 Rhodoferax sp.
GCGAATGCCCTCAAGTCGCAAGGTCGGGCCAGCGGGCGCCTCGGGTTTGATGTCATCCACGAATAGCCACCGCCGGGTCTAGCCGGGCGGCTCGCTGCGCAGGAAATAGCGCTGAGAGCGTTCCCACCAGCGTGGCGCCGATGGCGACATAGGTGTACAAAATCGGCCCCGCTTCAAGGGTGAAGAACGGCACGCCTTCGTCGTTGACTGCAAACCCACGCCAGGCGGTCAAAAAACCCCAGCCCATCAACGAGCCAAACACCGAGCCCAACAGCCCCAAGAGCGCGCCTTGCAGCAAAAACACGCCCAGTATTTGACCGCGCGTCGTGCCGGTGGCGCGCAAAATTCCGATTTCTTTTGATTTTTGCACTACCGACACCACCAGCACGCTGGCAATGCCCAGCGCCGCCGTCAGGCCCACAAACAGGCGAATCATGAAAAAGCTCAGCGTCTGGCCGGACAGCGCCTTGAAGAATTCAGCATTGGTCTCGATCCAGCTTTCAACTTTGATGTTGGGTTGCGCAGCGATTTGCTGCGCCAAAGCTTCTGCCTCAAAAGGAGTTGCCACCTTGAGCTGCAAACTGGTGGCACCGCCCGGTAACCCGAGCAGGCTTTGTGCCGTGCGAAGCGCGACATACACGCTGCCCGAGTTTTGCCCCCGGTTGCCAAAGTCGAAAATGCCCGATACGAAGAGCACTGTCGATACCCCGGACGCGGCTTGCACGGTCAGCTTGTCGCCTGTTTTCACACCCAGGTCTTTGGCCAGGTCGCTGCCGATCACAATGTCAGTACTGGTCAGATCGGCACTGCCGGAAATGATCTTTTCTTTGAGCGCAATCAGGCGCAGATAGCTCTCGGGTTCAATGCCTCGGATCGCCACTCCGGTATTGCCCTCACCCCGCAGAATAAAAGCAGCCCCTTCGGCGACCGGTGCCACCACCAGCACGCCGGGGATGGCAAGCGTGGTGCTGCGCACCTTTTGCCACTGATCCAGCGAGCGTGGCCGCTGTGCGCGCGGTTGCACCAGTGTGGCGAATTCGACGCTCTGGCTTTGGCGCTCACTGCTCCGCAAGGCACGTGGTGCTTCATCGGGCGGAGATATAACGATTTGCGGCTGAAAATCCAGCAGCGTGCGGAAAATACTGCCCTGCAGGCCCGTCAACAAGGCCGACATGAAGACGATCACAGACACACCCAACGCCACACCTGAGATGATGAACAGGGTTTGCAGCAAACCCTCGCGCAAGAACCGCGTGGCCAAAATCCATTCGAAAGGCAATAGCGCGTTCATGGCTTCAACGGATCGGCGGACCCGCAGTGGCGTTGGCCTGCGCCGGTGACGACGGCACAGGTATCACGGTGGCGCGTACGCGCTGGCCAGCTTTGACGCCCGTTTTTGAAACGGGCACCACGCCTTCATTCGCCGCGATGCCTTCCAGCACTTCGACCCGCGTGTCGCCGCGCAGCCCCAGCTTGACAAACTGCTTGACGACGCGCTTGTCTCGCACCACCAGCACCCACGGCTTGTCGCTGCTGGCATCCTGAACGGCGCTGGTGGCAACCACCACGCTGGCCGCACGCTTGGCAGTTTCAATGTCGATGGAGACGGTCATGTCCTGGCGCAGATACGCGGGCGCGTTGGTCACATTGAGCTTCACCTCGACCGAGCCGCGCGTGGCATCCACACCGGGGTTGATATAGGCCACCACGGCATCAAAGCGTTGGCTGGCAAAAGCATCGGCGGAGCCATAGGCCGGTTGCCCCAGCGCGATTTTGGACAGGTTTTTTTCGTCGACCTGAATCAGCACTTGAAGCTGCCCGCTGGCAGCCAGCACCATCAGCTCTTTGCCGGGCTGCACAATATCGCCCACTTCAACGCTGCGTGAGATGAGGATGCCGCTGCTCGGTGCAAGCACCTGGCCCTGCGCCAACTTGACCTGCGCCAGTTGCTCGCCTGCGATGGCCTGCGCCAGGGCCGCGCGCGCCAGTGCTGCATCGCTGCCATTGGGCGAGTTGGTTTGCACCTGCGCCTGCGCGCTGGCCACCTGGCTGGTGGCCAATTCATCAGCACGCTGTGCGTCATCCGCAGCGGCCTGGCTGACGAAGCCTCGCGCCACGAGATCGCGGCTTCGCTCCAACGCCTTTCGCGTTTGAAGCGACGTCGCCCGGGCCTGCGCCAGCGCCTGCACGGCCAGCGGCTGGCCCAACTCACTTAACTGCCGCAGCTTGGCCTGCGCCTGCGCGACCGACGCGCTGGCCTGCGCCAGGCTTGCGCGATTGTCGCTGTTGTCCAATTCAATCAGCAGTTGCCCCGCTTGCACCGCCTGCCCCTGGGCGACAGCAACGCGCAGCACCCGCCCGGTGCCCTGCAAAGCCACCGTTACCCGCTGTGGCGAGATCACCCGGCCACTGGCCACCACCGTTTGCACCAACTCAGCTTGGGTGGCGACATAAACATCGGTAGGTGTGCCCAGCAGCAGATTGCGCAGCAGGTACAGGGCGAGTGCCACCAGCAAGATGGTCGCGATGCCGATCTTCAGCCAGGTGCGCGGAGCGAGCTTTTTCTTCTCGGTGTGATCAGGGTTAGGTACGGGCTTGATCCCGTTGGCAGGAGGCATGTCTGCCACTTTTGCAGCAGCGACCCCGGGCTGCGAGGGGCCAGGCAACCAGGTGGCGTCTTTTGTGGGCTGGGCATTCGCGGTTGCAGGCGGTTGATTGGCATTTTCCAAAAGTTTCACTTTCCAGTAAACA
>JANNFW010000239.1:0-3596 GCA_031380235.1 Rhodoferax sp.
CTGGAGTCGTCCACTTGGGTGCTGTTTTTGGCCCCTGCGGGTGTGCCGCGCGACATCGTCACCCGGTTGAACGCCGAGGTGGCCAAGGCCGTGAACTCGCCCGACATCAAAGCCAAGTTCGAAGCGCTCGGCATCGAGCCCATCGGCAATTCACCTGAGGCCGCCGCGAAGTTTCTGGACGACGAAATCGCCAAATGGGCGAAGGTGATTACTGCGGCGGGGGTGAAGGCGGAGTAGCGTTTGAGATCACCCCGTTCAAAGCGGTCGGCGATGAGGAATCACGACTCGCAAGTGGGTTTCAGTAGCCGACTGGTGCCACGAATTTCACGCACGTAGGCCTGTGCCGTGGTTTGGTTGAAGCTCTTCAATGGTGTCAGCCGCTCAAAGTCGAAGGGTGCCTGGCCCTGCTGCTCCATCAGAAATTTGATTGCCTGCACCGGGTCTGGCGACGCAATGGGGTAGTGCTTGGCCTCGTACGCTTCGATCAGCGTCACCATGGCCTTGAAATGCGCACCCGCGTCACTGTCTAGCTCGGGTTCGCTATCGAAGTAAGGAGCTACTAATTTCAAAGCGTTTTGGTAATCGGCTTCAGTACGAATAGGATGAATTGAATCGGTATTTTTCTTCAAGATAAACCCCCTTTGACCATAGCGACTACACGATCTCACCGTTTCGCCTTCGCGCTGATACGACAGCGCGGGAGACGCTGGCGTATGTAATTAGGATTCCGATAACTGGAACGCAGAGGGCGACAACGAGCCAAAACCAGTTCACTCTGCTTTCTCGCAGGTACCAATTGAGTTGCAATAGGAGTCCGGCGTAAAGAAAAAGAAAAATCCATACGCCCGGTATCTACTCCGGCGGAACAAGAGCCAAGATTAGCAGCACAGCGGAACCGACGATTGTCGTCAGCACTAACTTCAACCAAAGAAACGTGCTGTTTACCTTGCCCATATCCATGTTCGCGCTCCTACCGTCAGCAGGCAATTCCATGGCCACGCTGAATTATTCACCAAACACAAAACCCGCCCACTATTTGGCCGTAGGCATCACAAACTCCGCCCCCTTGCCAATGCTCTCAGGCCAACGCTGCATGATGGATTTTTGCTTGGTGTAAAAGCGCACACCTTCTTCGCCGTAGGCGTGCATGTCGCCAAAGAGTGACCGTTTCCAGCCGCCAAAACCGTGCCAGGCCATGGGCACGGGGATGGGGACGTTGATGCCGACCATGCCGACTTGCACGCGGCGGCTGAATTCTCGGGCGACGTTGCCGTCTCGGGTGAAGCAGCTCACGCCATTGCCGAACTCATGGGCGTTCACCATGTTCAAGGCTTCGGCGAAATCTTTGGCGCGCACACACACCAGCAAGGGGCCGAAGATCTCTTCTTTGTAAATGCGCATGTCGGTGGTGACGTGGTCAAACAGCGTGCCGCCCATCCAGAAGCCATTGGCGCAACCGTCGCCTGCGGCTTCCCCTTTGAAGCCCCGGCCATCGACGAGCATCTTTGCGCCTTCCTTGATGCCGACATCGATGTAGCCGGTGATGCGTTTGTGCGCGATGTCGGTGACGATGGGGCCCATCTCGGCGGCGAGGTTGGTGCCGTTCAAGATCTTCAGCGTTTTGGTGCGCTCGACCAGCAACGGCACAATTTTGTCGGCGACGTCGCCTACTAACACCGCCACACTGATCGCCATGCAGCGCTCACCTGCGGAGCCGTAGGCCGAGCCAATCAGTGCGTCCACGGTTTGATCAATGTCCGCATCGGGCATCACGACCATGTGATTTTTTGCGCCGCCCAGGGCCTGCACGCGCTTGCCGTTGTGCGCGCCCGTCTCGTAGATGTAGTTGGCAATCGGTGTGGAGCCAACGAAGCTCACCGCTTTCACATCGGGGTGATTCAGCAGCGCATCGACGGCTTCTTTGTCGCCCTGCGCGACGTTGAACACGCCATCTGGCAGGCCTGCGTCTTTGAACAACTTTGCCATCAATAGCGAAGCGCTCGGGTCAATCGGGCTGGGTTTTAACACAAAGGTGTTACCTGCTGCAATGGCCACGGGGTACATCCACATTGGTACCATGACGGGGAAGTTAAACGGCGTGATGCCCGCCACCACGCCCAGCGGCTGGCGCAGCGTCCAGTTGTCGATGCCCGTGCTCACCTGGTCGGTAAAGTCACCTTTAAGCAACTGCGGGATACCGCAGGCAAACTCAATGATGTCGATGCCGCGCGTGACCTCGCCCTGTGCATCGGTGAACACCTTGCCGTGCTCGGCGGTGATGCAATGCGCCAGCTCGTCTTTGTGCGCATTGACCAGTTCCAAGAATTTGAACAGGATGCGCGCGCGGCGGATGGGTGGTGTGTCCGCCCAGGCGGGGAAGGCTGCCTGGGCGGCTGCGACGGCCGCGCCGACTTCTGTTTTGCTGGCCAACGCCACTTTGCCTGTGACCGCCCCTGTGGCGGGGTTGAAAACGTCTTGCGTGCGACCCGACGTGCCTGCGATGAGGTGCCCGCCGATGTAGTGGCCGATATTGACTGTGCTCATGGTTGATCTCCTGGTATCAAAATGAAATTGATCGTGTGTGGATGAAGTGTCGCGCAAAACGCGTGGTGCTTTACTGCCCCGTCCAATTGGGCTTGCGCTTTTCCCGAAATGCGGCCTGGCCTTCTTTGGCATCGTCTGACAGCGTAAAGAGCGCAATCTGACTTTCTGTGAAAGACATGGATTCTTCAAACGCCATCGCTTCGATCTTCTTCATCGTGTAGCGGCCCCGGCGGATGGCGGCCGGGGATTTGTCCAGCAAGCGATTCAGCAGCCAGGTCAGGCGCACGTCCACATCAGCTTCGTCTTCCGCCTGCACGTAGTTCACCAGATTGAATTCGCGTGCCTGGGCTGCGGTGATAGGCTCGCCCGTCAAGCACATCTCGGCCAGCACGCGCCGAGGGATCAAATGCTGCAAAACGCTGAGCACCTGCGCGGGAAAGAGGCCAATCTTTACCTCGGGCAGGCCAAAAACAGCGTGTCGTGCAGAGACCGCCATGTCGCACATCGACATCAATCCCATGCCCCCAGCCATGCAGGCCCCATTGACGCGCGCAATCAGCGGCACATTGCTCATGTGGGCGACGCGCAGCAGCTGCGCCAGGTGGCCCATCGGCTCGGAGTAATCCGTGGTGAAGGGTTTTGACGATTGCAGGTCTGCTCCTGCGCAAAACGCTTTGCTGCCGATACCGGTGATGACGATAGCGCGCACGCTGCGATGGGTTTGCGCGTGGGTAATCGCCTCGGCCATGCCCGCCAGCACGCCGTGGCTCATGGCGTTGCGCCGCTCTTCACGGTTGATGGTGAGCCATAACGCGGGGCCGCGTTGCTCGACGAGGAGTTCTTCTGGGCCAGCGGGCGGTGGGGTCGGATGGTTAGTCATTTGAATGCTTCTGGTCGCAAACCCCTATTTTGCACGGGCAGGGTACGATAGCCTTTAGCTTAACCACCAGCATTCATTGCAAATCTATCCCGCCCATGGAGGACACCACACCCCGCATCGCGCAAACCGCCTCGCCTGACGGCCCCAGCACGAAGCTGCTTGGAGCTTGGAC
>JANNFW010000245.1:0-5305 GCA_031380235.1 Rhodoferax sp.
GGATTCGAACCCGCGGAAGGTATAACCCTTCGCACGCTTTCCAGGCGTGTGACTTAAACCGCTCATCCACCTCTCCAGAATCCTGATTTTACCTGACGCGATTCACTGATCTGACGCTGTGCCGTACCCGCACAAAAATTCTTTCGCGCTCGCCAGTCCAACGTTATAATAAAGTTATTACTAAGGAGGGGAAGTACATGTTGTCAACCGTGCGCCAAATTGGGAACTCTCGCGGGGTGTTGATCCCGGCGGCTTTTCTTGCTATGGGCCAAATCGAAGATCAGGTGGACATGCGATTTGAGGATGGGGCCATCATCATCAAGCCCGTCAAAGCAGCAGTGCGTGCTGGTTGGTTTACCGACAGCACGCCCTTGTCAAACGAAGCCATGCAGCAAGAAAACGAGGCGGCTTCGGATTGGGATCGCGCAGCTGTATCCGACGATAGCGAGTGGCAATGGTGACATCTGCCGTGCTTCGCGGCGAGGTGTATTGGGTCAACCTCGACCCCACCATTGGCACAGAGATCCAGAAAACCCGCCCAGCGCTGGTTGTATCTCCCGACGACTTGAATGTCGCGCTACACCGCTTCATCATTGCACCGCTGACGAGTGCGGGACGCGCTTTAGGGTGCCGTCCTGAAGTCGTTTTTCAAAAGAAGAATGCTCGAATCCTGCTGGATCAGATTCGCTGTGTTGACAAAGCTAGGTTAGGCAAAAAGATGGGTAAGGTAGACCTAAAACTTTGGCACCCGGTGCTGTTGGAAATGCTGGCTTGATTGAACCTTGCGGGGGCAAAGAAACGATTCTGCCTGATGCAATCTGCTCGTCAATCTTGCAGAGGATGGCACCTAGCCTTGGTTCATGAATCCCTAAGCATATCAACTCGTGATAATATTCACCATGAGTTCAAAGGAAGCACTTGCATCAGGCTTGGATTACTTGTTGGGATTGGATGGCAACATCGAATTTCAAAATGATGAAGGTTATTGGGTCAAGATTGAAGCCACACGGGTGGCAGTAACGGCTGAGCGGCCACACGGCATTCGATACAGCCTGACGTTGCATGCCCCTGACAACACACGGCTGATTGGATTTGATAATGCCCACGGCGGCATCAAACCGGAGGGCTCCCACTTCAAGCATGCGAGCAAAAAGTACCCGTACGATCACAAGCACCGCCACGCTACAGATGGCGGAGTGCTCTATGAGTTCGATACGGCATACAGGTTAGTCAGTGATTTTTATGCAGAAGTTGATCGTATTTTAAAAGAGGTGTCGCAATGAACAAAGTTTTAAAAGTTGGTATTGCTACGGTTCCCGAGCAGCGGGCCCGCACTTTGGCTATTGCGGCTGGAACGCGCCAGCGCGGTGCCGATGAACCGAATGTCTGGTTTCCCTCAGTAACAGCTATGGCACGGGTTTTGTCAGACGAAAATATGGCCTTGCTTAAAGCTGTTCGTGAGCAGCAGCCTGACTCGATGGACACGCTTGCCAAAGTGGTTGGCAAACAGGCCCCCAATGTGTCGCGTTCGCTGCACGCCATGGCCGAGTACGGACTTGTGAAGTTCATCAAAAATGGCCGTACGGTGATGCCGCAGGCAACGTTCGAGCATTTGTCGGTGGACTTTTGTTGATCGCACCATAAAAAAAGCCACCCGAAGGTGGCTTTTCGCAGAGCGCAGAGGTTTAGTTCAGCGCAATTTTCTTGTCACCTTTGTACGTATACAAAGTCATCGCGGGGTTCTTCAACTCGCCGTTCGGCTCGAACTGCACCGTAGTGGTGATGCCCTTGTAGTTGGTGGCACCGATCATGGGGCCATACACTTTTGGATCAATGCTACCAGCGCGCTTCATGGCGTCCACCAGCACGTGCACAGCGTCATACACGTAAGGGCTATAGACCTGAAACTGCTTGGGGTACTTGGCTTCATAGCGCTTCATCCAGGCATCGCCACCGGGCATTTTGGCAAGGGATGCACCGCCTTCAGCGCAGACCACGTTGTCCAGAGTTTTTGCACCAGCGGACTGCTTGATCAAGTCATTGGTGCAGATGCCGTCGCCGCCGAAGTACTTGACGTTGGTGAGGCCGAGTTGCTCCATCTGGCGCAGCATTGGGCCAGCTTGAGGGTCCATACCACCGAAGAACACGCCGTCCGGATTCTTTGCCTTGATAGCTGTCAGGATGGACATGAAATCAACTGACTTGTCAGTGGTGAACTGCTCATCAACAATCGTGATACCTTTGGCGGCAGCGGTCTTTTTGAACACGTCAGCCACGCCTTGGCCGTAAGCGGTGCGGTCATCAATCACGGCGATACGCTTGAGCTTCAAGGCATCAGCGGCGTAGAAGGCCAGGCCAGCGCCCAGGGCGTTGTCATTGGCCAGCAGACGCCACGTGGTTTTGTAGCCGGGCTTGGTCAGGTTGGGGTTGGTGGCTGATGGGGTGATGTGAGGGATGCCGCAATCGTTGTAGATTTTGGATGCGGGAATGGTGGTACCCGAATTCAAATGGCCTGCAACACCAGCGACTTTTGCATCACACAGCTTTTGAGCAACCGCAGCACCTTGCTTGGGGTCGGCTGCGTCGTCTTCGGCAACCAGTTCAAACTTGGCCTTCTTGCCGCCGATCATGACGCCTGCGGCGTTCAAATCGTCAATGGCCATGCGTGCGCCGTTTTCATTGTCTTTGCCATAGGCTGCCTGCGCGCCGGAGATCGGTGCGACGTGACCGATCTTGACGACCAAGTCCTGGGCGAAAGCCACGCCACCTGCAACAGCCATCGCAGCAGCAACAGTAACTTTTAATTTCATTTGCATAAACAACTCCAGATTAAGAAGGAAGGAAACCAGATAAACCAAAAATGTGAATTTTATAGCTCCACGGGCGGCACGATACCGCAATTCATGTGCCAACTCTATAGGGAAGATACCAACGAAGCGTTGTCAACCGACGGCCTTGCGCGAACGTACCAGTTCCGCGCTGACACCTTCTCGCACCGTCTCGCGCACCACGGCTTCAATCTCGTGAGCGATCAGGGGCATCAAAGCATCCACATGGCCCTGAATAATCTCGCCCACCGCCAGTTTGAGGCGATTTTGCAGCGGCACCTCCAGTCTGAACAGGATTTTGCTGACATTCATCTCGACCACGGAGGTGCCGTCCACATCAGCGCCACTGCTCTGCCGTGCCGTTTTCAGCGGGGCAGCAAACGCGGCTTCACCAGCGCTTGCCTTGGGTGCATCCGCGCCGGTTTGCACCACTTCGGTGAGCGTGGGCAAAAAACGTGGGGGTTGTTTGGCTTTGGTGGGCATCAAGTGCCTGATTGTGCAGGGGATTTTGCTGCCAGATCGTGACGCGTGATGGCATAGCCTCGGTGCGCGTAGTGCTTCCAGCGATCACGGGCGCGGGCGCGATCCTCTTCACTGCTGCCGACCACTTCCACCAGTCGCTCGAACCGCTCAAAACCTTCGGGCACGGCATCGCCCAGGTTCACCAGCACCGGAGGCTTGTTCGCAAGCATATTCGATGTGGTGCTGACTGCGCCTTGCGGTGATGATTGCAACGCAAAGCTCGCGCCCTGCCCTGACGGTTTTACCATCGGCATGCCCAGCAGCACGGGCGACGCAGACACCAAGGCCGCATTCGCGTCGGCGAAGCAATGCGCAATAAAGTCCAGCGGTGAGAGGGTCCACAACATCGTGTCGAGGCTTGCCAGCGTCTCGGGCGGTGCGGTGACGACCACCTGGGCACCGCTGTTAACCGCTTTGCGCAGCAGACGGCAGGCGTACGCGAGCTTGTCCGGTGCGTTGAAGTGGAAAGAGATTTCGGTCAATTTGTCCGTTCAGATCGGCACGTCAATTCTTGAGTTTCGCGCTACTTTTGGCAGCTTTGGGGGTGGTCTTGGGATCAGAGACGGAAGTCGCGGCCATCGATATCACAAAGTCCAACAGCAGCCCCACGGGGCGGCCGGTTGACCCTTTGGCGGGCCCACTCTTCCACGCGGTGCCCGCAATGTCCAGATGGCCCCAGGGGAATTTGCTTGCAAATCGTTGCAAAAATTTAGCCGCGGTGATGGCGCCACCGGCCCTTCCCGCGATATTGGCCACGTCGGCAAAATTGGTTTTGAGGCCTTCGGCGTAATCATCGTCAAGCGGCATGCGCCAGCACAGGTCTTGCGACGATTCGCCCGCCGCGTAAAGCTGCTTGGCCAATTCGTCGGTGCTGGCGAACATGCCGCTGCGCACGCCACCCAGAGCGACCACGCAGGCCCCCGTCAGCGTTGCAATGTCAACCACAGCGCGCGGGTTAAAGCGCTCTGCATACGTGAGCGCATCACACAGCACCAGACGACCTTCGGCATCGGTGTTCAAGATCTCGATGGTCTGCCCGCTCATGCTGGTAACGACATCGCCCGGCTTGACTGAGCGGCCATCTGGCATGTTTTCGCAGGCAGGAATCAGGCCCACCACATTGATGACGGGTTTGATCTCTGCCAGTGCGCGAAACACCCCCAGTACGCTGGCGGCACCGCACATGTCGAACTTCATCTCGTCCATTTCAGGCGCGGGTTTGATCGAAATGCCACCCGTGTCAAACGTAATGCCTTTGCCCACCAGCACGACAGGCGCTTGCGTCTTGGGCGCGCCGTTGTAGTGCAGCACGATAAAGCGAAGCTCTTCTTCCGAGCCCTGCGCGACTGACATGAATGAACCCATGCCCAGCTTGGCCACCTGCTTCGGCCCCAAAACTTCACATTTCACCTGCGGCAACTTGGCCAGCGCCTTGGCCGCCTGGGCCAGGAGGGCGGGGGTTGCATGATTGGCCGGGCGGTTGCCCCATTCTTTGGCGAACTCGATGCCGCGCACGGTCGATGCCGCGCGGTCAAACGCTGCGCGCACGGGCACGCTGTTGGCAACTGCCACAGTCAGCATGGCCAGAGTTCTACCCTCGGGCTTGGATTTGGTGGTAGTGAACACGTAGCTTGCATCAGCCGCGCACACAACAGAACACCCCACGGCTTCAGGCGAGGGCTGCGCCGCAAACACGATCACCGCTTTTTTGACGGCTTTGGCACCCTTCAGGCAAGCCACAGCCGCCGCCACACCCTGGCGCGTTTGCTTAGGGCTACCATCGCCCACGCACGCAACCACCACGCGGGCGGCCGCCACGCCAGCGACGCTGTACAACTGCAACAATTTACCCGGCTTAGCCTCCAGGTCGCCGCGTTTAACAGCTTGCGCGATCAGGCCAGACAGGCCGTCCGAACCTGCCTCAAACACTGTCGGCACCATCACCAGCAACGCAT
>JANNFW010000250.1:0-8391 GCA_031380235.1 Rhodoferax sp.
GGCGCCGACTGGTGCAACAGCGCGCGCGGCTTCATGTTTGCGCTGGGCTGTCTGCAAGCCCAGTCTTGCCACACGGGCCACTGCCCCACCGGGGTCACCACGCAAGACCCCATACGCCAAAAAGCCCTGGTGGTGGGCGACAAAGCCCAGCGCGTCTACAACTTTCACCAGCAGACTTTGCACGCCCTGAAAGAGCTGGTGCAAGCCGCCGGGTTAAGCCACCCCAGTGAAATCACCGCCGACCATATCGTGCGCCGGGGCAGCGATCAAAAAGTGCAGTTGTTGGCGCAGGCAATCTTGACGCAGATGCCGGATGGGGCGCTGCTGGGGGAGGATTTGAGCGGCCTGTCGCCGATTTATGCGCTGTATTGGCCGCAGGCTAGCGCCGCTAGTTTTGGGAAGGTGGTTGGGGAGCGATCACAGGTGGTTGCTATGCCGGCTTCGATCCAAGTTGACCACATGGGTGTTGTCGCATAGAGAAAAATGATATCCGGGTACGCAGAGATTTTCATAGCGCCACATTCACAGCGACGCCAAGCGCCAGCAGCCTTTTCGCCATACAAAGAACTGCGCGATCCTTGCTCAACAGCAATGATTTGTGTGCAACCGCGAGATCAATAAATTTCTGATCATCAGCGTCTTTGCAGGTGACACTGGCTTTGGGGGCGACGGGTTCTAGCTGGGCGAATTTGTCGAACTGCGCGAGGACATCGGTGTCGGTCAATCGGTAAAACGCCAAGCGCGGCACGATTTGGGGATAGGCCAACACGCGCGCCAGCTCGTCTCGCATGGGTTGGGTGGCGATCCACTGGTGGGTGCCCGATTCAAGAGCTTGCTTCAAGGGAGCCGTTTTAGCATCGTTAAAGACGAACAGATCTAGGACGATGTTCGTATCCAGAACGATTTTGTTCACTTTCGGGCCGAGCCCGTGACCATCTCAAACTTGAACAGACGACATTCAATGGGGCCGTTCCACATGGGGATTTTGCGGGATTCTTTGAGGCGCATTTTTCTGGGCATCTTGAGGTCGGGGGTGAGCATCCAGGCAGTCCAGCCGGAGTAGTTTTTCTTCCAGTGGCTGGCGAGCTGGCTGAAGAACTCGCCGCCGTCTTCGGTGTGGGCGTGTTGGCGTGCGCCCGGATTGAAGCGCTCTTCGCCCGCGACGTTCGCCACACCGATTCGGTCTTGACCCGCGATACCTGCTGCTGCGATACGCTCGCCGTAAGGTGGGTTGATCAGCATGATGCCGGGGGTTCCGCTGGGGGGCATGCGTTGCAGGGCATCGCACCACGAAACTCAATGCAATCGGCGACACCTGCGCGCTCTGCATTACGCTGCGCAAAATCGACCATGCGGTGGGCGACATCGCTGCCGAAAATCAAACCCGTAACTTGCTTCTCCGCGCTTTTGGCTTGCGCCTGAATGGCGCTCCAGACATGTGGTTGAAACGGCAGCATTTTCTCGAACGCGAATCGCCTGAGCGAACCCGGCGCGATGTTGCAGGCGATTTGCGCGGCTTCGATGGCGATGGTGCCGCTGCCGCAGCACGGGTCGTACAGCGGCAGCAGCGCTTCACCGTCTGGCACGGTGGCCCAACCGCTGGCGGCAATGATCGCAGCGGCCAAGGTTTCTTTTAACGGCGCTTCGCCTTTGTCTTCGCGCCAACCGCGCTTGAACAATGGCTCGCCCGAGGTGTCGATGTAAAGCGACAGGCTGTCCGTCGTCAAGTGGGCGTAGATGCGGATGTCGGGCCAGGTGGTATCGACATCGGGGCGCACACCGCCCGCTTTGGCACGAAAGCGGTCGCACACAGCATCTTTGATCTTCAGCGCCGCAAAGTTCAATGAGGTGAGCGGGCTGTGCTGGGCGGTGACTTCGATCTTGATGGTTTGGCGCGGCGTGAACCAGATCTCCCAAGCGACTTCGCTGGCGGCGCGGTACAAATCCTGCTCGTTGCGGTAGTTGGTGAACGAGAGCTGCACCAACACGCGCTGCGCCAGGCGGCTGTGCAAATTGAGCAGCAGGGCATCGCGCCAAGACCCGGTCAACGCCACACCGCCGCGCTGCTTGTGCACGTCTTGCTGCGCCAGCCCGGCAGTGCGCTCGACCTCGGTTGCCAGGTAATCTTCAACGCCTGCAGCGCAGGGCAAAAATAGCTGAAGCTGGTTCACAACGTTTTTCTCAAATTGGTGGGTGCAATGCGCAGCGCCTCCCGGTACTTGGCGACGGTGCGGCGCGCGCATTCAATGCCCTGCTCTTTGAGCATGAGCGAGATTTGGCTGTCGCTCAGGGGCTTCTTGGGTGACTCGGCTGCGACAAACTGTTGAATCAACGCCCGCACCGCTGTGCTGGACGCACTGCCACCCGACTCGGTGCCCAAGCCTGATCCAAAGAAATATTTCAGTTCAAAAGTACCAAAGGGCGTGGACATGAACTTGGCGGTGGTCACGCGGCTGATGGTGGACTCATGCAAGCCCAGCTCGTCGGCAATTTCGCGCAGCACGAGCGGGCGCATGGCCAGCGCACCGTGGACGAAGAAGCTTTTTTGCCGCTCCACAATTGCGGTGCTCACCCGCAAAATCGTATCAAACCGCTGCTGAATATTTTTGATGAACCAGCGGGCCTCTTGCAGGCGCTGCTGAAGTGCCGCGTGGTTGGAAGAGTCGCGCCCGCCACTGCGATGGCCCTTGAGCGCGTTGGCATAGATGTCGTGCACGCGCAGGCGCGGCATCACATCCTGATTGAGCTGCACCTTAAACCTTGACGTGGTGCCGTGACCGACTTTGATCACCAGCACATCGGGCACCACCACGTTGCGCTCGACATCAACAAACTTGCGGCCAGGCTTGGGCTCCAGGCGACCAATCAGCGCAATCGCCTCGCGAGCCTCGGCATCAGTACAGCCGCACAACTGGGTCAGGCGCTTCAAGTCACGGCGCGCTAAAAAATCGATGGGCTGAGTACAAATGCGCAGGCAAACCACGATGAGCCGTTCCTGCGCATCAGCGGGATGCAAATTCAGGCCCAACTCGATTTGATCGGCCAGCAACTTTTGCATCGCGCGCAGTTGCAGGCGCAGGCACTCACCCAAGTCGCGCGCACCCACACCTGAAGGCTCAAGGCTTTGCAACAGGCCCAAAGCCACGGTGAAATGATGAACCAGGCTTTCGAGCTGATCAGCGTCATCCGGCCCGGCCAAGCCTTCAGCAAGTGACTGCAAAGAATCTTCCAGATAGCCATCGTCATTAAGCGATTCGATCAAAAACCGAAGCGCGACACGGTCTTCATCGGACAGGCGAAGGCCAATCGCCTGACGGTGCAAAAACGATTGCAACGACTCCTGGTTGCGTGCGAGTTCCGTCGCGTTGATGTCATCGTCGCCACCCAGGTTGTTGGTGTGCGCTTTGGCGTCCCCACCCCACTCGCTGTCGTCCGGCGCCATGTCCACCGTACCGTCACCTTCCCAGTTTTGCGTGTCCTCGGCGGAAAGCGGTGTCGCTTCGTCGTTATTTTGCGCGCCGGGGCCGGAGTCACCTGCGTAATCTGCACTCGGCTCGCCACTGCTGTCGCCGCCTGAGCTGCTGGCGGCCACTTCTGCCTCACGCTCACCCGACGCCACTGGCGCATCGGCATGGTTCAAGCCAAAATCTTCCCGCGGTGCCTCATCCTGCGTGCGCTCCAGAAACGGGTTGTCGTCCAGCATCTGATCAACCTCCTGGCTCAACTCCAGCGTGGAGAGCTGCAACAGGCGAATCGATTGCTGCAACTGAGGCGTAAGCGCCAGGTGCTGCGAGATTCTTAGGGACAGGCCTTGCTTCATCGTGGCCTACATTCGGAAATGTTCGCCCAGATAGACACGTCGCACATCGGGGTTGTTCACAATGTCTGTGGGCGTGCCCTGCGCCAGCACGTTGCCATCGTTGATGATGTAAGCATGGTCGCAAATACCCAGGGTTTCGCGCACGTTGTGGTCGGTGATCAGTACGCCGATCCCGCGCTCTTTTAAGAAGCCGATGATGCGCTGGATCTCGATCACGGCAATCGGGTCGATGCCGGCAAACGGCTCGTCGAGCAAGATAAAGCGCGGCTGGGTGGCCAGCGCACGGGCGATCTCAACGCGCCTGCGCTCACCGCCCGAGAGCGCCAGCGCGGATGATGCGCGTAGATGCTCCACGCGAAGCTCTTGCAGCAACCCGGTCAGGCGCGTTTCGATTTCGGCTTTGTCCAGCGGCTGGCCGACTTTGGGGCCGTCGGTGTAATACTGCAACTCCAGCACGGCGCGGACGTTGTCTTCCACATTGAGCTTGCGAAAGATCGAGGCCTCTTGCGGCAGATAGCTCAAACCCAGCCGCGCACGGCGGTGAATCGGCATGTGCTCCACCGACTTGCCATCAATCGTGATGTCGCCCCCGCTGGCCCGCACCAAGCCCACAATCATGTAGAACGACGTGGTTTTGCCCGCGCCGTTGGGGCCGAGCAGACCCACGATCTCGCCTTTGCGCACCACCAGCGACACGTCTTTAACGACTTTGCGGCTGCCATAGAATTTTTGCAGACCGATGGCTTCCAGCCTGCTTTCAGAAGCCTGCCCATCGGGGAACACAGCCGTCACTTTTTATCGCCACCCGAAGATGAAGCAGGCGAGGCGGGAATCTGAGCCGACATCGAATTGAGCACCGTGCTTGGGCGTAATTGCGGTGAAGGCGCTGGAGCCTGGTTGCCACTTGGGCGACTGGCCGATGCAGCAGGTGGGGCTGATGGCGCATCGGCCCCATCGGGTTTGGGTGTCAACATAGCCCGTATGCGGCCTCCCGGAGCATTGGGCGTGCCTTTTGTGGCACCCCCATCAACCGTGAAAACATCTGTCGTGTTGTCATACACGATGAGGGCCCCGGTCATTTCGTCATTCAGTACCGCTCCGCGCAGGCGCCGCAATTGCGCGCGCTTGATGAACTTGACGGTATCCGCCTTGCCATCGTATTCAATGACTTCGCCCTCGCCTTCGATGAATTCGTCAACCCCATCGCGCTTTTGCCTGAAAAACGCCAGCTTGCCTGACTCGGCGGTCACCACGCCGTATTGAAAACCCTGCGGGTCCTGCCGCACATCCAGCTTGCCGCCCCGAATCACAATCGTGCCTTTGGTCAGGACGACCTTGCCCGTGAACACGCTGGTTTGCTTTTGGTCGTCATAGCGCAGCGCATCGGCCTCAATGTTCATCGGCTTGCCGCGGTCGGCCTTTTCGGCCCAAACAGCACCGTTTGCCAACAGACAAGCAAGCGCCAAGCCGCCCAGGCGGGCGGTGTGTTGAAACGGATGATGAGAGGGGGATTTCATGAAGGCACGAATCTTGCTGGATTTGATTTTCCATTGTAGCGACCGAAGCCGTTTGAAATAGAACGGCGACCATAAAAAAGCCCGCAGCGAGCGGGCTTTTTTGGCAAATTAAAGCGCTGTTTACTTGCCGGCACGCACCACGTTAATCAGGAAATCGGTGATCAACAAGCCGCGTTCCATGTTTTTAGCCAAAGTGCCGTCGGTATAAAACCGCCCGGCAACTCCCAAGGCGGGCACACCTTCGACCTTGTAAGTGTTTTGTAACTGTGTGGCCTTGGTGGCCTTGGTGGACACCGAAAACGAGTTGTACTGCTCAAGGAATTTGGCCTTGTCGACGCCTTGCTTGGCGACCCAGTCGGCGATCACGTCGCCCTTGTTGAGCACCAATTTCTCGCCGTGAATGGCGGTGAACACTTTGACATGCAGTTTGTCCAGCAAGCCCATCGCCTCCAGCGCGTAAAACAAGCGCTGCTGGGGCACGAAATCATCACGGAAGCTCACCGGCACGCGGCGCACCGAGACATCTTTCGCAACGTTCTTGACCCAGGCGTCCAGCATAGGCTCAAACTGATTGCAATGCGGGCAGTTGTACCAAAAGAACTCGACAACCTCGATTTTTCCGGCCGGGGCCTCGACCGAGGCGCGCTTATCGAGCACCAAGAAATCGGTGCCGGCTTCTGGCTTTTTGGGCTGGGCTTGGGCCAGCGCATTCGAGCCGTAAAACGCCGATGCGGCCACTGCGGCACCACAAACTACAGAAAAATCACGACGCTTCATCTTCAAATCCTTTTCATCATCAAAACCAAATGTCATTCACAACCAACCGTTCACTTTGAACGCATCCTGTCGCGAAAGTTCAGCGAAAAAATTCACCGCTGCACGCGCACCAACGCCGTGTCAAGACCTGCGCCGTCCAGCTTTTCCTTGGTGCGCTCGGCATCGTCCTTGGTATTGAATGGCCCCACCCGCACCCTGAAAATCGCACGGCCCGACTGCTCGCGTTCCGTCACTCTGGCTTCCACGCCCGTCAATGACAGCTTGGCCCGCTGGGTTTCGGCATCTTCAGCATTGCGATAGGCGCCGACCTGCACGAAATACACAAACGGCTCAGCCCCCGAACTGGATGACTTGGCGCGTGCCAAATCCCCTAATGGGTCGGTAGACGCTGGGGGCGGTGCATCGGTTTTCGGTGCAGCCACCTTGGCGGCATCTGCTTTTGCGGCGTCAGGCTTTGCAGCCGTGCCTGGCCCGCCCGCGACTGCAGGTGCTACGGGCGATGCAGCCCCAGAAGCCGGAGCGGCTGGGGTGGGCGCAGTCGCTGGCGCTGTGGCCGTTGCGGTGGGTTTAGCAGGGTTTTTGCCGTAAAGCGGGGCGTTGGGATCCCAGTCTTTGTTCTTTTTGGCTTCCACGGCGTCCTGGTCGGGCGTGCGGGATTGGCCTTTGTTGACAAACGGGCTGGGCACTTTGGCCACGTAAATCGCCACGGCGAGCGCGGCACCGAGGCCCAGCACCAAGCCAATGATCAGGCCCAAAATCGTTCCACCCAGCTCACGTTTCATGCGCTCACCTGTCGTCTCGTTCAATTTCATTATTGAATTATTCCATTACATTTTGGAGGGTGCACTCACCCCCAGTATCGCCAAGCCATTGTGCAATACCTGGGCGGTAGCGGCCACCAGGGCCAGGCGCGCCAGCTTGACCGCCTCATCATCCACCAGAATGCGCTCCACGTCGTAATAGCTGTGGTACGCGGCGCTAAGCTCGCGCAGGTAGAAGGTGACATCATGCGGCGAAAAATCAAGCGCTGCTGCCGTTAGCATCTCGGGGTATTTGGCCAAAAGCAGCATCAGGCCCATCGCTTGCGGGCTTTGCAGGGGCGATAGATCAACTGCCGCCAATTGAGACACATCACCGCCCCACGCCGCAAGCACCGAGCAAATGCGGGCATGCGCGTACTGAACGTAATAGACAGGGTTGTCGTTGTTTTTGGACAGCGCCAGGTCAATGTCAAACACGTATTCGGTATCTGGCTTGCGGCTGAGCAAAAAGAAGCGCACGGCGTCTTTGCTCGTCCATTCGATCAAATCACGCAGCGTGACATAACTGCCCGCGCGTTTTGAGATTTTGACCTCTTCGCCGCCACGCACCACGCGCACCATGGTGTGCAGCACATAGTCTGGGAAGCCCTGTGGAATGCCCAAACTCACCGCCTGGAGGCCCGCGCGCACACGGGCAATGGTGCCATGGTGGTCCGTGCCTTGGATATTGATGACCTTGTCAAACCCGCGCTCAAACTTGCTAATGTGATACGCCACGTCGGGCACAAAGTAGGTGAACGTGCCGTCTTTCTTGCGCATCACACGGTCTTTGTCGTCGCCGTAGTCAGTGGATTTGAGCCACAGCGCGCCGTCCTGCTCGTAGGTTTTGCCAGCGGCGACGAGCTTTTGCACTGTGTCCGCCACGCGGTCGCTGGTGTACAGGCTGGACTCTAAGTAGTAATTGTCAAACGTGACTGAGAACGCCTTCAAGTCCAAATCCTGCTCATGGCGAAGATAGGCCACGGCAAACTGGCGGATGTCATCCAGGTTGTTGACATTGCCACCGGCGGTGAACTCGCGGTCATCGGAGCGCACCGTCTTTTTCGCCAGAAAGTCTTGCGCAATGTCCCCGATGTAGTCGCCGTTGTAGGCATTCGCGTTCTCGCCACTGGGCCATTCGGCATCGCCCGGTTTGAAGCCCTTGGCGCGCAACTGCGTGCTGGTGGCCAGCGTGCCGATCTGCACGCCCGCGTCGTTGTAATAGAACTCGCGGTACACGTCCCAACCCTGGGTTTGAAACAGGTTGCAGATCGCGTCACCCAGCGCGGCCTGGCGGCCATGACCGACGTGCAGCGGGCCGGTGGGGTTGGCAGATACAAACTCCACCATCAACCGCTTGCCAATCGACGGTTGCTGGCCAAAATCAGCTTTTTGCGACAACACCTCTTTGACGATTTGCTGCTTGGCGCTGGCTTTGAGCTTGATGTTCAGAAAGCCTGGCCCCGCGATGTCAATC
>JANNFW010000260.1:0-7246 GCA_031380235.1 Rhodoferax sp.
CCACGCGCACCATGCACTGGTTCATCAAACGCGGCTTTGCGCAGGTCGACCCAGATTGGCTGCCGGATGCGCGCAAACGCAAGTACAACTGGGATCGCAAGAGCCAGGTCTTGGTCAAGAAGTTGACAGCTTAGTGCGCTGTGCGAAGACCCGAGTGAGATGAATCGTTGTTGACACGGCTTCGCCAAACCAGCAGCAGCGCTAGCACCGCAACACCGATAAAAAACAAGAACGACCAGTTTGCAATCGAGCCACCGAGAAACGTCCAATCAACCTTCGTGCAATCACCACCGCCTTTGAAAATCATGGGGATCGCGCGTTGCAGGGGAAAGGTTTCGATCATTCCGTAGAAGTCACGCCCGCAGGAGGCGACTTCGGGTGGATACCACTGCAGCCAACTTTGGCGCGCGGCGACGAAGGCACCGAAGCCGGCTGTCAACAACAACAGCAAACCGCCACTCCGATGCACACCTTTGCGCGCGCTTAAGGCGACCAATCCGGCAATGATGACTACTGCGAACAGCGCGTAGCGTTGAACGACGCACATCGGGCACGGCTCCAAACCTTCGACGTGCTGCAAATACAAACCATACGCCAGCATCGCGATACAGGCCAGGCTGACAAGGGCGAAAACGCGCCGGGGAGTTTTGTCGAACAGGTCAGTCAACAATTTCAAGATCAACGCCTTTCAGAATGATTCTGTTGGGCTATTGTCTGCGTGATTAGTTCAACCGACCTCATCACAATCTACTGTTCTGCAAACGCCCGCTCAATCACAAAGTCCCCAGGACGGCTGGTGTTGCCTTCATGAAAGCCGCGCGCCTCCATCATGTGTTTGAGGTCTTTCAACATCGCCGGGCTGCCGCAAATCATGACACGGTCATGCTCGGCATCCAGCGGCGGCAAGTCCAAGTCGTCATGCAGTTTGCCGTTGTCCAGCAATTCGGTCACACGACCCTGGTTGACGAACTCTTCGCGCGTCACGGTGGGGTAGTAGCTGAGCTGCTTGGCGACGGTTTCGCCCAGAAATTCGTGGGCGGGCAGATGGTCGGTCAGATACTCGCGGTAAGCCAGTTCATCCACCTCGCGCACGCCGTGCACCAGGATAACGCGTTCAAACTTTTCATACGTGGCAGGGTCGCGCACGATGCTCATGAACGGGGCCAGGCCCGTGCCGGTTGAGAGAAGATACAGCCGCTTGCCAGGCAGCAGGTAGTCGATCAACAACGTACCCGTGGGTTTGCGACCGACGATCACTGTGTCGCCCACCTCGATGTGCTGCAGCTTGGATGTGAGCGGACCATTGGGCACCTTGATGCTCAAGAACTCCAGGCTTTCTTCGTAGTTTGCGCTGGCAATGCTGTAGGCGCGCACCAGCGGCTTGGCATCGGTCTTCAAACCGATCATGGTGAAGTGGCCGTTGGAGAATTTAAATGCCGGGTCGCGCGTGGTGGTGAAGCTGAAGAGCTTGTCCGTCCAGTGGTGCACGCTTAAAACTTGGGCTTCGTGGAATGCGCTCATGAAGAATCAGAAATGGGAGAACTACAAGAAGCTGGAAAAATCCAGCACCTGAATTTACCGCGTTTGCATCAGACCTCAAACTATCAAGTTTTTGATTGTTTAGATCGACAGGTTATGAGGCCGCAGCTCGCCCAAGTTCACAACGGTGATAGGTAAGCGCTACGACACTATTATATTAATAGCAAACTAGCTATATAGAACGGGAGCTAGAAGGCTAAAAATTCAATATTTTAACCAAAAACGGCTTGGCAAGGAAGAGATTAACCCGTAGGTTAATAATTACTCTTATCCGTGCCCTAACGGTGTTACCCTGCTGCCACGCCGCTGGATTGGCCCGCCAGCACCTCGTCAAGCGCCTTGCACGAGGGTGAGCACACCGCCTGCGCTTTGCCAAGCACCTTGCGCGTGCCCATGAGGGAACGGGCGCGGTGCTTGCCGCACATGAAGCACGACATGGTGGCACCGCCGAATGACGCGGCTGCCGCAAACGGCGAGCCCGAGACTTTTGATTTGTAACGCAATCCGTCAGGAAGGACGGCAGTTTTAGCTTCAGCTCTGGACATTGGCTAGACCTTCAATGGGTGGACGTACAGCCTGTATTATCGCCTACTTGGGTGAACTTTGCGCAAGCAGCGGGTATCGGCGGTGATTCGTCCGCATCCGCGATCAAACTATCCCCAACCTAATTTCAACAGTCGTCCAAAGGGACAAAGGTAACGCACATGGCAAGAATGGTTCAATGCATCAAGCTCGAAAAACAAGCCGAGGGGCTGGACTATGCGCCTTACCCCGGCGAGCTGGGCAAGCGCATCTGGGAGAGCGTGAGCAAAGAGGCATGGGCGGCGTGGCTTAAGCACCAGACCATGCTGGTCAATGAAAATCGGTTGAACCTCGCCGACGCGCGCGCGCGTCAATACCTGGCGAGGCAGATGGAAGCGCACTTTTTTGGCAGCGGTGCGGACGCGGCGCAGGGGTACGTTCCGCCCGCCGCATAAGACAAGTTCAGGAGGCCGTGGACAATTCATATCTGCGCGCCTCAGACCTGCCCGCAGCGTGGGCAGCCCAAAACGCCTGGCGAATCCTGGACACAAATTGGCAGGACGGTACGCGATTTCTGGCTTGTAGAAATGCTTGGCAGCAGGACCCGCTGAGACCACGCATGCTGCACTACGTGGGCTTGGTTGACGACTCATCGATCAACTTGGTTCCTGGCTTCCATCGCCTAAATTTCGACGCAGGGCAGGTGCTGCTGACGCTGTGCGTGGGCGATTTGAAGTCCATGTTGCGCGCCCAGGATTTTTGCGCAGACTCGATTTTCCTGGTGCGTCAGAAAGGCTCGGTTTGGGATGATTGGGCGATTCAAGCCTTGATGCGTTGCTGCCGTCGTGGTACGCAATTGGCTTCAAAGCACGTGGATGTTGATCTTCTCCAACGGCTCACACAGCACGGTTTCGACATTCAAGCCAATGCTGTGCCCGAGCACTTCCGAGCCCACTTCAACCCGCGCTGGCAAATTAAATCGACTCGCAGACAACCTCAGTCGCAATTCAAGCAACCGTCCAGTTGTGTGGTGATCGGTGCCGGACTGGCGGGAGCCAGCAGTGCTGCATCGCTGGCCCGCCGGGGTTGGCAAGTACAGGTGCTGGATGCGGCGATATCCCCCGCAAGTGCTGCTTCGGGCCTGCCGGTGGGGTTAATGGCACCGCCTTTCGGCGGCGATCAAGACGCGCGCTCCCGCTTGCTGAAGTTAGGTATCAGTCTGACCTTGCAACAGGCCCAACAGCATCTCAAAAGTGGGCAGGATTGGGCACCCAGCGGCATCATGACCACCCAGCCCGGCCATGCTGCGCACTGGGAGCCAAACGCGGCGTGGATCAAGCCGCATCGCCTGGTGCGGGCCTGGCTTGCGCAGCCGGGCGTTAAATTTCGGGGCAATGCACCGGTCGCTTCGATGAACTGCGTTGACGGCGAGTGGATTCTGCGCGACGCGCAAAACGCCGTGTTGGCGAAGGCCGGCTTGGTCGTGCTGGCGTGCGCGGGTGGCATTGAAGCTTTGTTAACTGAATCGGGTGTGACGCTGCGCCAGCCATTGCAGGGCATTCACGGCCAGGTGTCTTGGGCGTTGCAGCGGGAGTCAGATCAAGCAGACCTGCCGCCCTTTGCGCTCAATGGGTTGGGTCATCTGGTGCCAGATGTTCCTCTGGAGGCAGGGTCAGCCTGGTTCGCAGGTGCCACGTATGCATTGGAAAACGTAGTGGATGATGCGCTGCCCGCAGCCGCGCAAGGGCATGAATCCAACCTGTCGCGGCTTGCGCAACTCCATCCGCCCAGCGCTGGGGTGATGGCTCAGCGGATCGTCGATGGCTCAATTCAAGCCTGGCAAGGCACGCGGTTCACCCCACAGGATCGCATGCCATTGGTCGGACGGCTCAACGCCCACGCGTCGCCGGGCGAGCCGCAATCGCTTTGCATCAACAGCGGATTTGGCTCCCGGGGTTTGAGTTGGTCTGTTTTGTGCGCAGAACTCTTGGCGGCACAAATTGGCAACGAACCCTTGCCGATGCCGCGCGCTTGGGCCCGATTGATGCGCGGCACTCGGTAAGCGCGATAAGCTAGATCTTTCGAAGCATGTCCTGCACTTGCACCGGATCAAACGGAATATCCAGCACACCGCGGCAGCCCGCCAACTCGGCCCGTTCCTGCAAGTGCCACGATGTGTTGCGAGTGCTCAGCACAATCGAGCCAATCGCGGGCTCCAGCGACAGCAGTTGCTCGGTGAGTTTCCAGCCATTGAACTCGTTGGGGTGGTCCAGGTTCACGATGACCAGATCAAAGTTGCGCACGCGTGCTTTCTGCATGGCCTCACTACTGCTCGTGCTCTCTTGTACCTCAACAAAACCCGCCAGCGCCAGGCGTGCCCGCAAGTACATGCGATGGGATTTTTCCACGTCGATCAACAATGATGCCCGCACGCCCGGCGCAGGAATGGCCAACGTGCTCATTCCCGTATCAAAGTCAAAATCAGTGCCTTCAGAACCCGTGAAAAGCTGATCCATCGCCTGCACCACGGCCATCCAGTTCATTGGCCGCGAGAAATGCCGCCACGCGATCTCCGGATGATTCTGACCGACGCTGATGAGCTTGAGGTTTTTGTTGAACGTGGGAGATGCCAGCTCCATGCCGCCTTCGTAGCTGTCCACATCCAATATCACGAGCTGGGGCGACACCAGCAGATCGGGGCTCCACAGCTGGTACTGGGTCGCGCGATCCATCGACAGGCGAAAAACGGTGTTCAGCGCATGGCGCTCCGCATCCCGAAAACCTGCGACCTTGACGAAGACCGTTGAGGGCATGGTGGCGTGGTGGAGCAGCCTAGTCCGCGGCGGTGATTACTTCATCGCAGCAGCAGGCCTGCGCGAGCGCACGTACTCGTCTTTGGGCATGTAGTCCTTGCCATCGGCATAGCGCCAATTCACCATGGTCCCCTTGCCTGCGCGCTGATCCAGCTTGCCGACAAAAGCGCCCATCGTGGATTGCTGATCAATCGCGCGGAACTCGGCTGGGCCAAAGGGCGTGCTGAACTTCAACCCGCGCATCGCGAGGACCAGCTTCTCGTTGTCAACGCTGTTGGCTTTTTTGATCGCCGCAAAAATGGCTTGCATGGTGGCGTAGCCCACCACCGAGCCCACCTTGGGGTTCTCGTTGAACTTCTTGTAGTAATTGGCCGTGAAGGAGGCATGCTCCTTTGTGTCGATTTGATCCCAGGGGTAGCCCGTCACGATCCAGCCCTTGGGCGTTTCGTCTTTGAGCACTTCCAAATACTCGGGCTCGCCAGACAGCATGGAGACGACCGGCGTTTTGGGGAAGATGTTGCGCTGATTGCCCTCGCGCACCAGCTTGGCCAAATCGGCCCCAAAAGTCACGTTGAAGATTGCGTCCGGCTTGGCTTGCATGGCCGCCTGCAAGGTGGTGCCGGCATCGAGCTTGCCCAAGGCAGGCCATTGCTCACCAACAAATTCGACATCAGGCCGCTTCGCTTTCAGCAGCTCTTTGAAGCTGGCTACGGCACTTTGACCGTACTCGTAATTCGGAGCAATCGTGACCCAGCGCTTGGCCGGCAGCTTGGCGGCCTCTTCAACCAGCATCGCGGCCTGCATGTACGTGCTC
The DNA here is from genome assembly GCA_031380235.1 of Rhodoferax sp. Lineage (GTDB taxonomy): Bacteria > Pseudomonadota > Gammaproteobacteria > Burkholderiales > Burkholderiaceae_C > JANYCG01. The sequence continues at coordinate 5,689 of JANNFW010000260.1, forward strand.
GGGCGAAGGCGAAAGGTGTAGCGGTTGCCCTTGTCCCACACAATCGCGTCGGTCAGCGGCTCGCTGGCGACAAAGAGGCGCTTGCTTTTCTGCGCGTGGTCAGCCAACGCGAGGCCAACGTTGGATAAAAACCCACCGGCCAGCACATCTACTTTTTCGTTCGACGTGAGCTCCACCGCGTGACGCAACGCCTCTTCCGGCTTGCCGCCGTCATCCCGCGCAATCACTTCGACTTTGCGACCCAACAGGCCACCTGATGCGTTGATTTGCTCCACCGCGAGTTGCCACCCCTGACGATACGGCACGGTGAACTGCGGGATGTTCGAGTAGCTGTTGATCTCTCCGATTTTGATGGGCTTGCTTTGTGCAAAAAGCGCGAAAGGGGCTGTAACCGAACCTGCTGCGAGCAGCAAAGGCAAAAGAAATTTCATGAATCCTCCAAGGCGCTGAACTTTAGCAGGGATTTGTTCAACGCAATTGCCGACCGGAGGTTGACTGGTGATCTACAGGTTGACTAACGCTCTTTCAAATACGGCTTACCCAGAGCTTGGGGTGCTACCGCTTTTCCGATGAAACCCGCCAGCAGAACGACGGTCAAAACATAAGGCAAGGCCTGAATCGCCTGCACCGGCACTTCACCAATCCCCGGCAGACGAACACCCTGTAGTCGGATAGCCGCCGCATCCAAAAAGCCAAACAGCAGACAAGCCCACAGCGCACCGACGGGATGCCAGCGACCAAAAATTAGCGCTGCCAGCGCCATAAAACCCCTACCTGCCGTCATGTTGCTTGAGAAATTAGCCGCCTGCGCCAGCACCAAATAGCTGCCCGCCAGACCACACAACATGCCGTTCAACGTCAACGCCGTGTAGCGCAGGCGAACCACCGAAACGCCCGCCGCGTCAACCATTTGCGGGTTTTCGCCGACCGCTCGCAAGCGCAGCCCGAAGCGTGTCTTGAACAGCAGCCACCACGTTGCCGGCACCAGCAGCAAAGCCAGATAAACCAGCGCGTTGTGGCTGAGCAATCCTTCGCCAATTAACGAACCTACGAAAGGAATGCCGTTGAGCGCTTCAGCCGCTTGCGGAAAAAGCGGTTGGATACGCACTGCCGTAGACACCGGTGGCGTTTGGCCGCCTTGCGCAAACCAGGCAATACCCAGCACCATCGTCATGCCTGCAGCGATGATGTTGATGGCGACACCGGAGACCACTTGGTCACCCCGGTGGCTCACACACGCCAACCCGTGCATCCAAGCCAGGGCAACGGCGACCGCCATCGCGAGAACCAGCGCCAACGTGGTTGAACCAAACGCGGCACCACTGGCTCCGGCCGCAAACGCGGCAAACAGCATCTTGCCTTCCAGACCAATGTCCACCACCCCCGCACGCTCAGACAACAAGCCCGCCAGCGCGCAAAAAATCAGCGGTGTTGAGACTCGCAAGGTGGAAGCCAGCATCGCCCCAAACAGAGTTTCATCCATGCGCTGCTCCCGGTTTGGCCACGGCTACTGGCTTGTTGAACAGGTTAAGCACCCAACCCACAGGCCGCGCGATTA
>JANNFW010000298.1:0-15004 GCA_031380235.1 Rhodoferax sp.
ACTATTTTGCGCCCTTCAGCTCGGCGGTTGATGGCCAACTGTTACCGTTCCAACTTGTGCCATTTGCCGCACGTATCGCACGCACGATGGCGCGCGCTGTGACTTCAGCGGCAAGTAGGCTCAACACCATCATGCCCGCAGTCTTGCCGGATGCACCGGTGCCCAACGCAAACATCGTGTCGCCATCGCTCATCGTGTGCACCGGGTTGATGGCGCGGGCCAGGCCATCGTGCGAGACCTGCGCCAGCCGATGCGCCTGGGCCTTCGTCAGGATGGCATCGGTGGCGACCACGCCAATCGTCGTGTTGGTGCCCGCCAGCAACGGCGTGGGGGATTCGCCCCGGATGATCGCTTCTCGAATGTTGAGCAGTGCTTTGCCATCCTCCGTGCGCGCGCCAGCGATCACGTTCCCAGAGTCGGGATCGACCACGTCGCCCAGCGCATTGCAGACGACCAGCGCACCCACGGTCAGCCCATCGACCGTGATCGACGCACTGCCCACACCACCGCGCATGGCCCGCGCGATGCCATACAGCTTGCCGACCAAGGCCCCCGCGCCTGCGCCCACGTTACCTTCAGCGGGTGCGTCGAGGCTTGCCGCAGCGCAGGCCGCATAGCCCGATGCGGCATCGGGGCGAATACGCGCATCGCCCACCGGCAGGTCAAACAGCACCGCAGCGGGCACGATGGGCACCAAGCCGTACTTCACGTCCATGCCAATCTGATGCTCTTCCAGCCAACGCATCACACCGCCCGCTGCATCCAAGCCCCAGGCGCTGCCCCCAGCCAGCAGCACGGCGTGCACGCGATCGATCAGGTTGCTGGGATGCAGCAAGTCGGTCTCACGCGTGCCCGGTGCCGCGCCGCGCACGTCCACGCCGCCGACTGCCCCTGCGCGGGTGATGATCACTGTGCAACCGGTGGGGCGACGCGAATCCGTGAAGTGGCCCACTTCAACGCCACCCACATCGGTGATTGAACTTGAATCGGCAATGGAGTTGGCCGTGGCGCTGGGGTGGGTCATGACAAAATCATTATCTGCGCAGTCAACAGGTCGTCATTCGTAATCTTCCATGCCCAAACCCGCCACGCCCATCCGCACGCTCCTCCATATCGCCCCGCAGACTGATCAGCCCCTCTTAAGCAAAGGGCAAAAAGCGTTCAATGCGCTGATCCAAAAAATCGAGGCTCGCCGCAAAGAGCTTGTCGATTGGCAAATCGCCACGGAGGCCTATCACCAGAAAGTGACGACCGAGTACCTGCCTTTGCGCGAGGCGTTTGCGAACGGGCAGAAAGACCTGCTGTACGCGCTGGACCAGGCGCTGGATCGCCACAAGCTCACCCGGCCCGAGCAGCGCGTGGTGAAGGCGCTGATCTGCGACCTAGCGCAGGAGCTGATCATGGTGTTTGATGACGATAGCCTCAAGCCGATCTACAACAAGCACAGCGACACTGATTTTGATGCGGACGAAGACGCAGCCGTCGGTAGTTTCAAAGCGGTGGCCGAGGAAATGTTGGGTGTGAATCTCGATGCTGACGATGCCAGCGCGGTATCCATGCAGGACGTGATGGCGCAAATCCAGGCGCAGATGGAAGCGATGCAAGCGCAGGATTTTGAAGCGCAGCAGCGCCGGGAAGAAGCGCGCAGCCTAGGTTCTAAGACAAAAAAGCAGCTTGAGCGCGAGGCCAAGGCCAAGCTGGAGTCAGAGCGCACCAGCCAGTCCATTCGCGAGGTTTACCGCAAACTGGTCAGCAGCCTGCACCCTGACCGCGAGCCCGATGCCGCTGAGCGTGCGCGCAAAACGGCGCTGATGCAACGCGTGAATCAGGCCTACGACAAAAAGGACTTGCTCAAGCTGCTGGAGTTGCAGCTTGAGCTGGAGCATATCGATGCCAGCAGCATCGCAGGTTTGTCGGAAGACCGCCTGAAGCACTTCAACAAAGTGCTCAAAGAGCAATTGGCCGAACTGGAGCAGGAGATTGAGCAGATCGAGATGCCACTGCGGGCTCAATTTCGGGTGTCGCCCTATGCGGCGCTAATCCCGCAAAGCATCTTGCCGCTGCTGCAAGGCGATATTGCCGCCCTGAAGCGCGACATCAAGCACCTCAAAACAGAGCTGCTGGTGACGATGAATCTCACCGCGTTCAAAGCCTGGATTGCTGCGCGCAAACGGGAGGCCAAGGCGATGAGGTTCTGAAATGCTACTATAAGTATAGCTAGTTATGCATATTATTCGAGAGCTAGAAGCCGTTTTGATCAATAGAATCGGTCAAAATGGACTTCTGGGTCAAAAAAGTTAACTTTGGGGTTAATTTTCATCAAAAATCTACTACAATTGTAGTAGATACGCTATTCTGATAGGGGAATGACCGGAATTTGCCGGATGGGGATGCTTTTCGAGGATTGACCTGCGCGCAACTGAACCATCAGGCCGTGATGACGTTTCGGCCCGAACGAAATTTGCCAGGCACCTAGCGTCCAGGCCAAAGCCAGCGGTAAAAACCACGGCTCTAAAAGGTACAGCGCATTGATGAAAAAAATCACGAGCATGTCCAGGTGCATGTGGCTGCGGATTTTTTCCAGCGAGAGTGAAGCAGCACTTCTGCGCTCTGTCAGCAGCGGCGCAATCAAGCCGGGCAGGCCGCACTTGGAGGTGCCGTAGTAAGCGCAGCGCGAACAGGTGGTGCGCCCGCCTTCGTAGAACCACAGCAGCAGAACAAAGCTTGCGCCAAGCCCAACCCAGAGGCTGTGAACAAAGGCAATGATCACAGACCCTAACAAAATCGGTGGAAAGCCCCAGCCAAACCAAATTTTGAAGCTGCCAAGTGTTGAATCTCTGAATGATTTCATGAGGGTCTCCGGTGAAGTGGCGTTAAAAGTCTCTCGGGCCTAAATGCTGTTGAAAGCGGCGGTTGGACTGACGGATGAAGTAAACAGGCGTCTGATTTCGGACAACTGGGCCACGGCTGCTGCCTCGCCCGCTTTGACAAGCCAGTCCCGGCTGCCCAAACCAAGCTGTGCCGAAGTGCGAATTTCGGGTGCAATCACCAAATTGGCCTGCGCGCGCTCAGCTAAAAGGTGCCGCCAGCCCGACACAATCAGTGACTGAAAAAGCATGGACATCGGGTTGCTCATCTGCGCGTGCTGGGGCGGAAAGATGGTGTCAACTGCCAGCACGTTGACCGCGCCCAGCAATCGGGCGCTTGGCACGGGCAGCGGGCTGGATATTTGGCCATCCGCCAGCAATCGGCCCCTGGCCCGAACCGGCTCATACAGCGCAGGCACGGCGCAGGATGCCCGAACCGCCTTGGCTGCATCACCCCGGTTGAGCGCCACCGTTTCGGCATTTTCCATATCTGTAGCGACGGCGGCAAAAGGCAGGGGAAAGCTTTCGATGGGTTTGGAAATGTACTGCTGCAAAAATTTTTCAAGCCTGTCGCCGCGTACCAATCCGAGCCCCATGCCGCCCAGCAGTGTGCGTACCGGGTCAAAGTCGAACAGCACGCTCCAGTCAAGCGGGTCTGATGCGCGTTCGATCTCGGTCGCCGTCATGCCAGATGCCCACAGCGCCCCGACGATGGCCCCGGCGCTGCTGCCCACCACCAAGTCAGGCCGCAGCCCCTCGCGCTCAAGCACGCGCAATACGCCGATGTGAGCAAAGCCGCGTGCCGCGCCGCCGGAAAGTACCAGCGCACAGGCGCGTTGGGTGCCTTTGGGGGGTGCCACAAAGCCGGGGTCTTCGCGCACGTTCGCGGCAGGCGGTGCTTGATCGAAGTAGGTGGTTGCACAACCAGTCAGCCAGGGCGATGCCAGGCTTGCCAGGGTGAGCCTTGCAAAACCACGGCGTTTTAAGACAGCATCATCAAACGGGTTCATGGCGCAACTCCGTTGGCAACGGGTTGCTGACAGGCTCGCGTTTGGGCCGTCGCATCAGCAAATACACCGCAGGCACCACAAACATCGACAGCAGCGGCGCGGTGATCATCCCGCCCACCATCGGCGCTGCAATTCGCTGCATCACCTCGGAGCCCGTGCCCGTGCCCCACATGATGGGGAACAGGCCCGCCAAAATGACAGCCACGGTCATGGCCTTGGGGCGCACCCGCAGCACGGCACCTTCGCGGATGGCATCCAGCAGGTCCTCGGTGCTGGTCTTGCCCCGCGCGACGCGCTCGTTCCACGCCGTTTTGAGGTACAGCAGCATGATCACCCCGAACTCAGCCGACACGCCCGCCAAGGCGATGAAGCCCACCGCGCCTGCGACCGACAGGTTGTAGTTCAGCAGGTACAGCAGCCAGATGCCACCAATCAATGCAAAGGGCAGGGTGGCCATGATCAAAACAGCTTCACCAAAGCTCGAAAAGGTCAGGTACAGCAGCACGAAAATAATCAGTAGCGTGAAGGGCACCACCACCTTGAGCTTGGCGGTGGCCCGCTCCAGAAACTCGAATTGGCCTGACCATGAGATCGAGTAACCCGGCGGCAGCTTGACTTGCTCCATCACCGCTTTTTGCATGTCTTGCACGGCCGAGCGCAGGTCGCGCCCGCGAATGTCCACATACACCCAGCCTGACAATCTCGCGTTTTCGCTGCGCAACATGGGTGGCCCGTCAGTGACGCGAATGTCGGCCACGTCGGACAGTAGCAGGCGCTGGCCGTTCTCTGCGACGATCGGCAAAATTCGCAATTTCTCCAATGAATCGCGAATCTCACGCGGGTAGCGCATGTTGATGGGGAAGCGCTGCAAGCCTTCCACGGTTTCACCAATGTTGTCGCCGCCCACGGCAGATGTGATGACGGCCTGCACATCGGCGATGTTCATGCCAAAACGGGCGGCATCGTCACGGCGGATATTCACATCGACGTAACGCCCGCCGGTCAGCCGCTCAGCCAGCGCGCTGCTCACCCCCGGTACGGCTTTCAGCGCTTTCTCGATCTCGCCCGTCAGGCGGTCAATGGTGGCCAGGTCGGCCCCGGCGATCTTCACGCCCACCGGGCTTTTAATGCCCGTGGCCAGCATGTCGATGCGGTTGCGAATCGGCGGCACCCAAATATTGGCCAGACCTGGCACCCTGACGATGCGATCCAGCTCGTCGACCAGTTTGTCCTGCGTCATGCCGGGTCGCCACTGGTCTTTGGGTTTGAACTGAATCGTCGTTTCAAACATTTCCATGGGTGCCGGGTCGGTGGCAGTTTCGGCCCGCCCGGCTTTGCCATAGACGCTGAGAACTTCAGGCACGGTTTTGATCAGGCGGTCGGTCTGCTGCAACAGTTCACTGGCCTTGCCGGCCGACAGGCCGGGCAGGGCCGAGGGCATGTACAAAATATCGCCCTCATCCAATCTCGGCATGAACTCGCCACCGATGTGCTGCAAGGGCCACAGGCTCAAGCCCAGCAGCAATACGGCAACTGCCAGGGTGGCTTTTGGAAAACGCAGCACGGCGTTGAGCAGCGGACGGTAAACGGCGATCAGCAAACGGTTGAGCGGGTTGCTCTTCTCATCGGGGATGCGGCCTCGAATCAGGTAGCCCATCAGCACCGGGATCAAGGTGACCGACAACGCCGCAGCCGCAGCCATGGCGTAGGTCTTGGTGAAGGCCAGCGGTGAGAACAGTCGCCCTTCCTGCGCCTCCAGCGTGAACACAGGCACGAACGACAGCGTGATGATCAGCAATGAAAAGAACAGCGCGGGGCCGACCTCGGCAGCAGATTCACCAATCACTTGCCAGCGGGCTTGGCCCTCCAGCTTTTCATTGGGGTGGTCGTGGCTCCAATATTCCAGATGTTTGTGTGCGTTTTCGATCATGACCACGGCAGCATCCACCATCGCGCCAATTGCAATCGCAATACCGCCCAAAGACATGATGTTGGCATTTACTCCTTGGTAATGCATGACGATGAAGGCCGCCAAGATGCCCAGAGGCAGCGAGATAATGGCGACGAAGGCCGATCGAAGATGAAACAGGAAGATGAAGCACACCACCGCGACCACCGCAAATTCTTCCAATAGCTTGTAGCCCAGGTTTTCAACAGCACGTTCGATCAGCCCCGAGCGGTCATACACCGGGACTATTTCAACGCCTTGGGGCAAACTGGATTGCAAGGTTCTGAGCTTGGCCTTGACCGCAGCAATCGTCTCCAGCGCGTTTTTGCCAGACCGCATCACGATCACACCGCCCGTGGCCTCGCCTTCACCATCAAGTTCGCCAATGCCGCGCCGCATTTCGGGGCCGACTTGAATCCGCGCCACGTCGCCCAGGCGTACCGACACGCCGGCTTTGGTCGTCAGCAGCGGCAATTTGCGAAAGTCGTCGAGTGATTGAAGGTAGCCGTTGGCGCGCACCATGTACTCGGCCTCGCCCAGCTCCAGCACGGAGCCGCCAGCTTCCTGGTTGCCTTTTTGGACGGCTTCGATTACCTTGCTGTGCGGTATGCCGTAAGCCGCCAGCTTGTCGGGCTGCAACACGATCTGGTATTGGCGCACCATGCCGCCCACACTGGCCACTTCCGCAACATTAGGTACGGTTTTGAGCTCGTATTTCAGAAACCAGTCCTGAAAGGCACGCAGTTGCCCTGCATCCATCTTGCCGCTGCGGTCAACCAGCGAGTACTGGTAAATCCAGCCCACCCCTGTTGCATCAGGCCCAAGCGACGGCTTGGCGGCGGCTGGCAACCTCGACTGCACCTGGTTCAAGTACTCCAACACGCGCGAGCGCGCCCAGTACAAATCAGTCCCGTCCTCAAAAATTACGTAGACAAACGAGTCGCCAAAGAATGAGTAACCCCGCACGGTCTTGGCACCCGGCACCGACAGCATGGTCGTCGTCAGCGGGTAGGTGACTTGGTTCTCGACAATGCGCGGGGCTTGGCCAGGGTAGGTGGTGCGGATGATGACCTGCACGTCGGACAAGTCAGGCAGCGCATCCAAAGGCGTGCGCATCACTGAGTAAACACCCCAGACGCTGACCATCAACGTAGCCAGCAGCACCAGAAAGCGGTTGCCAATTGACCAGCGGATCACGCGGGCAATCATGGCCCGCTCCGGGCTGGTTTTGTGGCAGCTGTTTTAGGCTCCGAAGCCATCGGATTGATTCGGGTAATCTGCGGCAAGCCTTCGGTATCCATGTGAACTCAAATGTCACACGGTCTCCCACCGCCAGATTTCGGGGCAAATCTTTAGGCGGCGGTGATTTGAAGTCCATGGTCATGGCCCCCCATTTGAGCGATGGAATGGGAGTGTGAGTCAAAGTGATGTTGTCCTTGCCAATTGCGTCGATCTTGGCTTCGCCCTCATGGCGAGGTGCAGTGTTTTTGGCACTTGGTTTGGGTGCATCGTTTAGGCGGGCTTCCACGCCCTTCAGGCTGGCTTCGGAGTCGATCAGGAACTGCGATGACACCACCACTCGCTGCCCGGCTTGCAAGCCGCGTTTGATCTCGGTCTGGCCCGCGCTTTCGATGCCGATTTCAACCTCAACTGGCCGAAAACTGCCTTTGTCTTCAGCCAGCATCACCACCACGCGCTTGCCTGTCTGTATCACGGCCTCGGTTGGAATCAGCAAGGCTTTGGTTGCGCGCGTGTCCATGAACTGCATGTTGACGAACATGCCTGGTATCAGCACATTGCCGGGGTTAGCCAGCTCCACGCGTGCCTTAAGCGTACGAGTGGCAGCATTGACTTCGGGCAATATTGCCTGAACAGTGCCGCGCAAAACGGTGCCGGGTGCTGCCGCGCTGCTGGCTTGTACCTTGGTGCCCGGGCGAATCAGCGCCGCCTGGCTTTCAGGCACCTCTGCGTTGGCCCAGATCGTGCCCAGACCGTTGATGCGGAACAGGGTGGCACCCGGCATCACGGTCATGCCTTCACGCACCATCAGTTCGGTGACCACGCCGCCAATCGGGGCGACCAGGGTGATGCGTGGCAGTGTCTTGCCACTGCTCTCCACCAGTGCTATTTGGGCATCGTTCATGCCGACCAGGCGCATGCGTTGACGTGCTCCGTCAATCAAGGCCGTTATGTCGTTGCCCTGCATGCGCCGCACGAACAAAAACTCTTCCTGCGCGGCAACCCAGTCGGGCACGTACAAGTCAGCCAGTGGCTGCCCTTTGCTCACCCGGTCAAGTGCCGCACGCACGTACAGACGCTCCATATAGCCTGTCGTGCGCACCTGCACGATGGCCTGGTCGCGCTCATTGAAGGCGATGCTGCCCACAGTGGAGACTTGAGGTGACAAGCTTCCTTCGCTCACGGTTGCGGTACGCACGCCCAGGTTTTGCTGGGTGCGCGGGCTCACGGTGACCTTGCTGCCATCGCTGCCGCCATCGGCGTACACAGGCACCAGCATCATGTCCATAAAGGGCGATTTGGCGGGTTTGTCGAACTTGTTGCCCGGCACCATGGGGTCGTGGTAGTAGATGATTTTTTTACCTGTCACAGGGTCAACGTCGCCCGCCTTGATGCCTGAGCTGATGTGGCGGCGCGTGGCTTCCTCGCCTTGTGCGATGGTTTGCGGCAAGGGCTCCGTTGAGCCTGTAGCCGATGCTGCGCCCGCTGAAGCGGACGCAGGGGAAGACATCGCCGCACCCATCGTCATGCCTTGGCTCATTCCAACAGCCCACAGCCCATAGCCACCACCGATGGCAACCACGGTGGTCAGGCCAGCCACCACCCATTTGATTTTTTTGTTCATGTTCATTTCTCCAAAGTCGAAGCCGACGTTTTCAAGACAGTGGCGTCATGCCCGCCAGCAATCAGATGGTTCAATTGAGCCCACAGCCCCGCCGTTTCCATCTCCAGGCGCAGGCGATCCATGCGGATGTCTATCTCCATGCGCCGCGCCTCCAGCACCGCAGCCAGTGGGCCGGTGCCCCGGTAAGCGGCCAGCGCCGCCTGGGTTCGTTGTGCCCCAAGCGGAATCAGGTCGCGGTCGTAGGTTTCAAGGCGTTTGCGGTTACCGTTCCACTGCAACAGCCAAGCACTCGCTTCCGCGACCCGTTCGCGCAATGTGTCGTCGCGTTGGGCCTGTATTTGCGCGACCCTTGACAATCTGGCAGCAAGCTCACGATCCTGTCGGTTTGCTTGGTTGTTTTGCAAGGGTCGGCTGAAGTTGATCGAAATCATGTTGGAGTAAGCCGGGCCACGCTGGCTGAACATCAGTTCCATGCTCCAGTCACTTTTCTTCTCGGTTTGGGCGATGTCGGCCTCGGCGCGCGCTACGGCTTCCTGCTTTTCCAGCACGACGATATGGGGGTGACCTTTGAGCAGGTCTGCCAGATCGCTTGACTTGAGCGTTACGTGGGCTAAATCGGGCGCTGCCGCCAATGGCTGGCGACCCTCAGGCCCAACCCAACGTACCAGCTTGGTTTGTGCGACGGCGATGTTCTGCTCAATATGTTGCAGGCGCTCATCGATTTGCGCAACCTGCGTGCGTGCGGCGAAGACATCCGTCTGGCTGCCGCGCCCGCCACTGTAGGTGGCTTGCGCGCCTTCAACTTGCAGCCGGGCTTCCTCGCGCTGGGTGCGCATCAGCGCTTGCATCCGCTCTTGAAAGTGACGCTCCAGCCAGGCCATGGCGGTGTCGCGCCCCAGGTTGATTTGTGTCATGGCCCGGTCGGCCAGTGCCACATCGGCCTCACGCTCAAAGCGGGCGCTGCGTGCTTGAAGCTTTTCGGCGCTGGTCAGCTCGCGCATGAAGCCAATCGATGCCATGGTCATGAAATCATTGGTCAGGTTGAACGCGTCCGACCCCGTGACGGGCAAATTGTTGATGCCAAGCTTGAGTGTGAGATCTGGACTTTGACCCGCAGCAACTGCCATCTGGCGGGCTGCCTCAGCTTGGGCTTCTTGCGCGGGCAACTGCCGTGACTGCTGTTGCGATAACTGCACGGCCCGCTCCAGGGTCAGCGTTGACTGGGCCAATGCACTGGAAGGCAATAGCAGCGCATATAGAAGCCACGGCGATGCCTTGCTGACAAGCTGATGCAAGACGTGACGATTTGGACGAACGGCCTTGACGTTTGAGATAAGCATAAATTTCCTGACTGATAAACGCCGCGCTGAGGCGGCAGCTCCGCCCGCAAAACACGCTGTTCAGGCGTTTTGCGGACGAACCACGGGCGTGGAGATCAGGAAATAGGTGGCTTGAAGCCTGGCACGCGCTCGGCGCTGGTGAAGGTGGCGCTGCCAAGCCACAACGCCGCAGGGGGCAGGGGCATCAGAAGCGCGCCGCGCGGGGCATACCCTGTCACCAGGCCCATGCATAGCTGGCAAGTCGTGCACACTTTGGAGACGGTTGAGTCAGTCTTGCCATCGGTATCAACCGCTTGCTTGCCTGCCAGCATCAACATCATTGGGCAGTCTGCGGACAACGGTGCCCGCGCTTGCACGACTGGTTGAATCGGCGAACTTTGCTCGCCCATCCCGGATTGGGCAATTTGGGCCGATTGCATTATTTGCGCTGCATGCAGTTGCTGCCCTGCCATCGACACCGCCATCATGTCAAACGCCCAGATGCGCATCGGCAGCAGTGCGATCATGAGGATGATGATGAGGTGGCGCATTTTCGGTAGACACCTTGCGGTGGCTGAAGTTCCATTGTAAGTAGAAGTTTTGGACAGCGGGCGTTTGGCTACCTACAGCAACCAGAATTCTTGCCACTGATCTGTATCGGCGGGCAAGGCACGGTCGCATAGGAGCAAAATACGCAGCAGTCACCGGGTTTGGGCCTGAGAACGGCGTGGCATTGCGTGCACTCATAAAACCACTGACAGGCATCGGTAGGCATGGTCTCCGTCTTGGCATAGCCACATTCAGGGCAGGTCAGCAGCGACTGCAAGACGACAACAGCTTCTTGGTTGTTGGCAGTGGCGGTTTCGATCATGGCTGGCCTTGGTTCACGTCAATCGGGTTCACACCTGTGGGTTGACCCGGCAGCGGCTCAACCGACATGGTGCGACTGAATTTTCCCCGCAGCCCCCCGGCCGCAGTCACTAGCGCCAGCGGTATCAGCCCCAGCGGTGCGACGCAACACAGTGTGACGGCACCGCCAGCCACCAACGCACCTGCCAACAGCGCCTTTTTGTTATCCATCGAGTCTCTCCAAAAGTGTCAATCGGCGTAGCATAGACTCTGTACACCGGTACGGAGTCAAGATGAATTTGTTGATCATTTCCCAACTTGCCAAACAGGCAGACGTTAACCTGGAAACTATTCGTTTTTACCAGCGAAAAGGGTTGATTGCGGCACCAGAGAGGCCCCAAGGCGGCATCCGTCGCTATGGCGAGGAAGACGTTGCCCGCGTGCGTTTCATCAAAGCCGCCCAACGTTTGGGATTCACTCTCGGCGAGATCGCGCAGCTTTTGAAACTAGATGATGGGGCGCAATGCGGTGAAGCGCGTGAAATCGCCATGCACAAGCTGGAAATGATCAGACAACGTCTGGCCGACCTGCAGAGCATGGAAGCAGCGTTGGCAGAGCTGGTGAATCGATGCACCGCCAGCCGGGGGCGGGTGACCTGCCCGCTGATTGCGTCGTTGCGCGAGCACAGCCACACGTTGCGCATATTGGCATCGCCCTCGCGAAAGGCATAGAGCATGCAGGCCACGGCAATGTTGGCCACCAAAGGCAGTATTGAGATCACGCCCATGGTGCTTGCGTCGGGGGCCGTATACATGTGCCAATGACTCGGGTGCCACCCCCGCCACAGCCTCCCAAACGTCCGAGAAGTTCCATTCAAGGGACATGGATGACTCTTTTTCCGGACATCTGTATTCTTTATCCCGGTGGTACGCGATGACCCCAAGGCTGGGCCGACTCAAACGCCGCCGCCGCGCGAAAAATATCGGTTTCACAGTGACTTCTGGCGACCATCTGCAAACCCACAGGCAAGCCAGCAAGGGTCCAACCTGCGGGAATCGAGGCGGCCGGCTGGCCGGTCAGGTTGAAGGGGTAGGTGTAGTAGACCCAGTCCACGATGTTGCGGCCTGGCAACTGGGGCGGCGTGTTCAGGCCCACATCAAACGCGGCACATGGCAGGGTCGGCGTGAGCAGCAAATCGAATTGCTCAAAAAAGATGCGCATTTTGTCGCGCAGCTCATAGCGGCGAAACACTTGGGTGTAGTAAGCCTCTGAGCTTTGCGCCAGCGCATCCTTGAGCATCTCGGCCACCGCAGGGTCCAGCAGTTCGCGTTGCTCGGCAAGCTGCTTTTTGAGCCGCACGCCAACGCCCGCGTAAAACTCGGAAGTCCACATGTCCACCGGGTCTGCGTCCAGCACATTGTCAATCTCGACCACCTCGCACCCGAAATCCGTGAACATGCGGGCTGCGCGTTCGGCGATCTGCGCAACCTCAGGATCGGGACGCGCGTAGCCCAGGGTGCGGCTCCATGCAACGCGCATGCCCTTGACCGGCTTCTCGCAAGCGCCAAGGTAATCCGGCACCGGCCCTGCTACCGAAAATGCGTCGCGGCTGTCGTAGCCGCTGATGACCGAGAGCAACAGCGCCGCATCGCGCACGCTGCGTGCCAGCGGCCCGACGTGCGCGAGCGTGGGTGTAGCAGCAACCGGGTAAACCGGCACGCGGCCAAATTGGGCCTTGATGCCAAACAGGCCACACAGCGCGGCGGGGATGCGAATCGAGCCTCCGCCATCCGTTCCAAGTGCAAACGGGGTCATGCCCGCCGCCACGCTGGCGGCCGCACCGGCGCTGGAGCCACCCGGCGTTTTGGTGGTGTCCCAGGGATTGCGGGTGATGCCGGCCAGAGGCGAGTCGCCCACCGCCTTGCAGCCAAACTCGCTGGTGGTGGTCTTGCCGATGATGCACGCACCCGCCGCGCGAATGCGCTCAACCGAGGGCGCGTCCGCTGTGGCCACGTTGTCCGCCATGACGCGTGATCCAAAGGAGAACTTGAGGTCCTTGACCGCAATCAGGTCCTTCACCGAGATGGGCAGGCCATGCAATCTGCCAACCGGCTGGCCAGCCATCAGTGCGTGCTCGGCCTGCTTCGCCGCCTCCAGCGCATGCTCCGGCGCGTAGGCCGCAAAACAGTTGAGGCCGGGATTGAGCCGTTCCACCCGAGCCAGCGTCGCCTGCATCAGCTCGACTGGGGAGACCTGACGGGACGCAATGGCGCGTGACAGTTCCAGGGCACTTTTGAAGGCGAGATCATGGGTCATGAGGCTGGTTTTACCATTGATAAGGCTGGGCGCCAGCCGGTCGGCGAACAGTGCCAAGTCGGGCTGCAGCGTGCGCACGGCAGGTCCTGTTTCTCGATGTTTTTCTCGGGTTTTTGGCCAACCCATTGACGCAAAACTACATGCGTGGTGCGACTAGAAACGGTACTAAAGTTCCGCACCGATTGGCGTACTCGAGCCATTGTTCTGCGAACTTGCCCTTCAATGAGCGGGGTCATGCTGTCCCGTTGCCAGCTCACCCCGCGCTTGGCGCAGCACAGACCAGCCGCCCTGCAAGGCCAATGCGGCCATGATGGCAGCCACTGCGAGATCCGGCCAGGCGGTTCGCGTGCCCGCTACGCCCAGCGCCGCCGCCATCACCGCCAGGTTGCCAATGGCGTCGTTGCGCGAGCACAGCCATACGCTGCGCATGTTGGCATCGCCTTCGCGAAAGGCGTAGAGCATCCAGGCCACGGCGATGTTGGCGACTAAAGCGAGTACCGAGATCACGCCCATGGTGCTGGCATCGGGTGCGATGGCTCCCGTCCATGCGCCCCAAGCGGCGCGGCTCAAAACAAACAGGCCAAAGCCAATCATGCACACGGCTTTGAGCTGCGCCGCGCGGGCACGCCACGGCAGCGCTGCGGCCAGCACGGCCAGCGATACGGCGTAGTTGGCCGCATCACCCGCAAAGTCGATTGCGTCGGCCAGCAGGCTGACCGAGCCCGAGCGATACCCGCCAGCCAGCTCCACAAAAAACATCGCGGCGTTGACGACAAGCGCAATCCACAGGATTCGGCGATAGCGCGGCAGGTCTAACAAGTTTGTGGCAGCAGGTGCTTCGTGATGGCAATTGGCGGACATGGCAGTGCGTGTTGTTAAAACTTGATCGGAAACCCTCAGGCCAGCACAGCGTAAAGGCATCGGCTCAAAGCTGCTATTTGAGCACCCTTCAGACCCAGTACTTCAGTTTTCGGGTCGCAGCGTTTCCAGCAACGCAAGCTGTTCGCGCATCCGGCCGATCCAAAACCCCATCACTGCTGCAATCACGGTGGTGATGCCAATCAAGCTGGCTGCGTAGGGGCAAGGTAACCAATCATGCATGTCCATAGTGGTGTCGTCCTTCTAGTGTTAAGTGAGCGTAGCGTGCCTCAATCGCATTGGGCCCGGCTTTTTGCGCGCCATAGCCAAATACCTGTTGCCGCGAGCGCCGTGTAGTTCAGCAGCATGAACCATGGCGTGTTCCAGGCCAAGCCATCGAAGCCGCGCTCCGTGATGGGGTAAAGCACGGGCGAGGGGTAGTAATCGGCAGAATGCGTGAAAACATCAATGATGATGTGCGACCACCAACCCAGCAACGGTATCCACAGTGCGCGCCGTGCGGCCCACATCAAAAGCGTAACTGCACCAGCAACGATGGCGCTGTGCGCAACGCAGTGCAAGTGGTGCGACCACAGCTCAACCCTGGGAGGTAGCGCTGGTTCCTGGCCCGGCACGGCAACGGCATAGGCCCATAAAGCGTGCACCGAGCCATCGCCAAAGCCCCACCATCCCGCGATGGGCAGCAGGTGAAATACGTCGGGCAGTGTGGCCAGCACCACAGTCGCAATCAAGGTGCGGGTCGGAATTGTCCAGCGGCGGCGCGCCAACGCTATGCCAGCACCTGCCCATAAAGCGTGGGCGAATATGTCCATAGCCGTTTCGCCCTTTCAGTCTTGCCGGGGAGCGGCGCGTCTCAATCGCAAAGCATTGGTGATCACAGAAAAAGAACTCAAGCTCATCGCCAGCGCCGCGATCATTGGAGACAGTAGCCAGCCCGTAAAAGGATACAGCAC
>JANNFW010000301.1:0-3523 GCA_031380235.1 Rhodoferax sp.
GTGGCAGACCGCTTCAAGCTGGCATCGGTCGAGCGCGCCAGGGTGGTCGAGGCGATCGAGGTGGCGCTGAAGCACGGAAGCGGGCGGATGGCGGTTTATGTGATCGGGACTGATTCAGAGGCCAGCCCCGAGATCTGGAAGTTCTCGACCGGCCTGCACTGCGCCGATAGCGATGTCCGCTACACCGACCCCACCGCGTCGATGTTTTCGTTCAACTCGGCCGTCGGTGCCTGCGAAATCTGCAAAGGCTTTGGCCGTGTCATCGGAGTGGACTATGGCCTGGTGATCCCGAACGACAAACTGACCCTGCGCGCCGGAGCCATCAAGGTGATGCAAACCCCCGCATGGAAAGAAGCGCAGGACGATTTGATGCGCCACGCCGAGGCGGCTGGCATCCCGCGCGACACGCCCTGGTACAAGCTCACGCCCGAGCATCAGCAGTGGGTGATTAACGGCTCGCCAAACTGGAACGGCAAGTGGAGCCAGCATTGGTTTGGCATCAAGCGGTTCTTTGAGTACCTGGAGACCAAAGCCTACAAGATGCACATCCGCGTACTGCTGTCCAAGTACCGCAGCTACACGCCCTGCGGCACCTGCGGCGGTGCTCGGTTGAAGACGACCAGCCTGCTGTGGCGCATCGGCAGCAAGGCCGACGCAGACCGCGTGCTTGATTCGGCCAAACGCATGTTGCCCGTGGGTGTGAAGTGGTCGCGCGCACAGCTAGAGGCCTTGCCAGGCTTGAGTTTGCATGATCTGATGCTGCTGCCGATGGATCGGCTGCGACGGTTTTTTGACCTGATGCAAAGTGATAAGACCGGGTTGAACGCCGTCACCGTCAATCAAAGCAAAGGTGAAACGCAGGCGCTGAAACTGCTGTTTGAAGAAATCACCACCCGCCTCAAATACCTGTGCGATGTGGGCATTGGCTACCTCACGCTGGATCGCCAAAGCCGTACCTTATCGGGCGGCGAGGTGCAGCGTATCAACCTCACCACGGCCTTGGGCACGTCGCTCGTCAACACGCTTTTTGTGTTGGATGAACCCAGCATCGGCCTGCATCCGCGCGACATGCACCGCATCATCGAGGCCATGCAGCGCCTGCGCGATGCGGGCAACACGCTGGTCGTTGTCGAGCATGACCCGGCGGTGATGTTGGCGGCAGACCGCATGATCGACATGGGCCCTGGCCCCGGCGAGCGCGGCGGCAGCATTGTGTTTGACGGCAGCACGCACGACCTGCGCAGTGCCGACACGCTCACGGGCGCGTACCTCGGCGGGCGCAAGCAGGTCAGCGTCGGCTTCAAGCGGCTGGTCGCGGACAACACGCCCAAGCTGATTCTGGAGCGCGCCACCGAACACAACTTGAAAGACGTGACGGTCGAATTCCCCTTGCAGCGCCTGGTGTGCGTGACGGGGGTAAGCGGCTCGGGTAAGTCGACCTTGATTCAAGACGTGCTGGCCCCCGCGCTGATGCGGCTTTTCGGCAAGGCAACTGAAACGCCCGGCGCGCATGGTCGCCTCTTGGGTGCGGATCATTTGAGCGAAGTGGTGTTTGTCGATCAATCTCCTATCGGCAAAACCGCGCGCTCCAACCCGGCCAGCTACGTCGGCGCGTGGGATGCCATTCGCGAGATTTTTGCCAACGCCTACCTGGCGCGCCAGCGCAGCTATACCGCGAGCAAATTCAGCTTTAACAGTGGCGACGGGCGCTGCCCCACCTGCGGTGGCTCGGGCTTTGAACACGTGGAGATGCAGTTTTTGAGCGATGTCTACCTGCGCTGCCCCGACTGCGATGGCAAACGCTATCGCCCCGAGATTCTGGAGGTGATGATTGAACGGCGCGACGCAGTGACCGCGCGCTTGGTGAGCCTCAACGTGGCTGATGTCCTGAACCTCACGGTGAGCGAAGCCGCCCTGGTGTTCGAGAAAGACAGGGATGTCATTCGTGCGCTGCAACCCATCGTGGATGTGGGGCTGGAGTACGTCAAGCTCGGTCAGCCGGTGCCCACGTTATCGGGCGGCGAGTCCCAGCGCCTCAAACTGGCGGGCTTTCTTGCGCAGGCAGCCAAAGCGGCTACCTCCAGCCGCCAATCGGTCGCCACGCGCGGCACGCTCTTTATGTTTGACGAGCCGACCACCGGCCTGCATTTTGATGACATTGCCAAGCTCATGCGCGCGATGCGCAAGTTGCTCGACGCCGGCCATTCGTTGATCGTGATCGAGCACAACCTGGACGTGATTCGCGCCAGCGATTGGTTGATTGATCTCGGGCCAGAAGGCGGCGATGCGGGTGGCGAAGTCGTCGCAGTGGGCACGCCCGACGATGTCAAACTGCATCTGACCTCGCACACGGGCAAGGCGTTGCGTGAGTATGAGCACACGCTGGGTGTTGGGTCGCATGAGGCGCAGGAGCCGAGAAAGAATTGGGGTCAGACCCCAATTTCCGCCCCAGCCGCCGACTCCATTCAAATCATCAACGCCAAAGAGCACAACCTCAAATCCTTGAGCGTCAACATTCCGCGCGGCAAGTTCAACGTGATCACGGGCGTGAGCGGCTCCGGCAAATCGACCCTCGCCTTCGACATCCTCTTCAACGAAGGGCAACGTCGATATCTGGAATCGCTCAACGCCTACGCCCGCAGCATCGTGCAGCCCGCAGGTCGCCCGGAGGTAGACGCGGTCTACGGCATTCCGCCCACGGTCGCCATTGAACAGCGGCTCTCGCGCGGGGGTCGCAAATCGACGGTTGGCACTACCACTGAGGTCTGGCATTTTCTGCGTCTGCTGTACGTCAAGCTCGGCACGCAGCATTGCATTCATGATGGCGCGGCGGTTGCCCCGCAAACGCCTGACAGCATCGCCGCTCAGCTGTTGAAAAATTTCAGAGACCAGCATATTGGCCTGTTGAGCCCGTTGGTGATGAACCGCAAAGGTGTCTATACCGAACTGGCCGATTGGGCGCGCCCACGTGGCTTCACGCATCTGCGGGTGGACGGCAACTTTTTGCCGACGACGGGCTTCCCTCGCATTGACCGCTTCAAGGAGCACACCATCGAGCTGCCCGTGGCCAGCTTTGATGTGCTGCCAGAAAAAGAGCAGCGCCTGCGTGAGGCGCTGGCCACGGCCCTGATTCACGGCAAAGGCATTGTTCACGTGCTCAGCGACTTGGGAGGATTGCGCGCAGCGATGCTCGCAGGAACGCCTACAGAATCCGTCGGCAAGCTCGATGCCTTTTCCACCAAGCGCGCCTGCCCGGTGTGCAGCACCAGCTACGCCGAGCTGGACCCGCGCCTTTTTTCATACAACAGCAAACACGGTTGGTGCCCCGACTGCGTCGGCACGGGGGTCAAGCTCACCAAAGAGCAGCGCAAGGTGTTTGATGACTCGGTGAAAGACGACGATAACAAGGGCCGCGAGCAGACCTTTGCCGAGCCCGAAGTCGAAGATTTGGTCGATGCCGCCTGCCCCACCTGCCACGGCACGCGCTTGAACGCGGTGGCGCGCGCGGTGAAGTTTGCGCAAG
>JANNFW010000305.1:0-2825 GCA_031380235.1 Rhodoferax sp.
CAGCGCTTTGCTGACGCCCGCGGCGAGCCGAGCATTGTTCAACACCAGCGCAATATTGGCCGCCAGGCTGTCGCCGCCCGTCAACTCGGTTACCCGTGCTAACAAAAACGGCGTGGTTTCTTTGCCGCCAATTACCTGCTGTGTTGCCTCTTGCAGTGCCTGCTCAATCGCCTTGTCGATCACTACCCCCGACATCGCGAATTCCTCAGGAATCGGGTTAGCAATTACCATGCCGCCTGCCAGCGATAACGACCACTTCACGTGCAGCGCCCGCGCAATCGCAGCAGGCGTGTCCAGCCGATAGTCCACTTTGTGCGCGCTGTCACGGGTGAAGAAGGCGGGCAGCGTATCGGTTTGGTAGCCAATCACCGCAACGCCGTGCGTCTCCAGGTACTCCAGTGTCAACCGCAAATCGAGAATTGACTTTGCTCCAGCGCACACCACGGCCACGGGCGTGTGGGCCAGCTCTTGCAAGTCTGCGGACACATCGAAGCTCTGTGCCGCCCCGCGATGCACGCCGCCAATCCCACCGGTGGCAAAGATGCGAATGCCCGCCATGTGGGCGATGATCATCGTCGCCGCCACCGTGGTCGCCCCGGTTTGTCCTGCTGCGACGATGAATGGGATGTCGCGACGGCTCACTTTGGTGACCGCGCTGCCCTGCTGGCCCAGCGCTTCAATTTCAGCTTGCGCAAGCCCCGCCTTGAGCCGCCCGTTCACGATAGCGATGGTGGCAGGTACGGCACCGTGCGCGCGCACTTCGGCCTCCACCTTCAAAGCAGTGGCCACATTTTGCGGATACGGCATGCCGTGGGAAATGATGGTCGATTCCAACGCGACCAGGGGCAGGTTGTGCACGAGGGCGTGCTGCACTTCGGGCGCGATGTCGAGAAAATTCTGAGAGATCATTTCGTATTATTGTGAAGAATGAGACATGACTGCACCGCAGATGTTGACAGCGACGGCGCATTCGCCAAAGAGCTTCCCAGCGTGATTCGCGCGCAGGCGCTGGCCCATTCGACCGCTTGATCCAGCGGCTTGCCCGCCAAATGAGCCTGCACCAGACCCGCCATCATCGCATCGCCCGCGCCATTGGTATTGACGATTTGTACCGCTCCTACAGGCTTGTAGCCCACGTTGCCGCTGGCATCGCACCAGCATGCACCGTCTTCGCCCAAGCTCAGCACCACATCGCGCACCCCCATCGCGTGCAGTTGACGGCTGGCATCAAGTGCGTCGTCAACTGACTGCACAGCCCGCCCGGTCAGCGCCTGTGCCTCCAGCCGATTTACTTTCAAGGTGTGGATCTGGGTCAGGTACGGCACCAGGCGCGTGCATTTAGCCACTGAAACTGCATCGACAAAAACAGGCGCAACCGTATCAATTTGTAAAACCCAGGCCAGCGAGTCTGCGCCCAAATTGCAATCGACAACGATGCAATCCGCGTGGCGCAACAAGTCTTCGTGGGTTCGCATCAAACTGGGCGACAGCGCCTCAAGAATCCCCATGTCATTCACCGCCACACACAGCTCGCCCGCCGACCCGTGCAGGGCCATGTAGCTGGCGGTGCGCTGACCCGCCAGCACTCGCAGCGCGTCCAGATTCACGCCCGCTTGGGCCGTCGCTTGCGTCACACGTTCGCCAAAAAGATCATCTCCCACCACACTGATCAGGCTGACGTTGATGCCCAGCCGGGCCAGGTTTTCAGCCACATTGCGCGCCACGCCGCCTGGGTTGCAGTGAATCTCGCCGGGGGTCGAATCGTGAGGCAGCAGCGGCAATTTACTGCTGACAGACACATCCATGTTGGCCCCGCCAATCACTACCACCTGGGGCTTGCCGCGATCACCTACAAATTCAGGTGACATGGCGATTCAAAGAGTTTGATTTCAGCGGCACAATCAGGATTTTTAGACGTAAAGAAGAGCAACTGATGATACTTGTGGCCGGGTCTGCCAATCTCGATTTTGTGGTGCGCGCCGAGCACATTCCCGCACCGGGCGAAACCGTGCTGGGCTTTGACTTCAAAACCTTTCCCGGCGGCAAAGGCGCGAACCAGGCAATTGCCTGCGCGCGCGCGGGCGGGGCACCAACGCAAATGTTGCTGGCGCTTGGCGATGACGCATTTGCCCTACCGCTGGAAGCTTCACTAAGTACCGCTCACGTGCGCATGCACATCAAACGGGTGGCGGGCGAGCCTACGGGCACGGCTTTCATCTGCGTGAGCGACGATGCCGAAAACGCCATCACCGTCGCACCCGGTGCCAATAACGCTCTCACTGCCGCTGACCTGCCCCCGCTTGCCGGTGTGAGCCATCTGCTGATGCAGCTTGAGACCCCGCTGGCTACCGTCACCGCGTATGCGCAAGCCGCCCGTGCGCAGGGCGTTAAGGTCGTGCTGAATGCCGCGCCTGCGCAAACACTGCCCACAGAATTGCTGGCGCTGATTGACATCCTGATCGTCAACGAAGGCGAGCTGGGCGCGATTTCAAACCACGCGGGCAGCGTTGAGCAGAACCTGGCCCGCGTGCAGGTGCCGTGCGTGATCGTGACGTTGGGCGGCGAAGGTGCCTTGGCGCGGGTGGACGGGAAGCTCATCAGGCAGGCGGCGTTCCCCGTCAAACCCGTCGATACGACAGCAGCGGGCGACACGTTTTGCGGCGTTTTAGTCGCCTCTCTCTCGCAGGGCCAAATGGTCGCGCAAGCAATGCGCCGGGCCTGCGCGGCAGGTGCATTGGCTTGCATGAAGCCCGGTGCGCAGTCCAGCATTCCCACGCAATCAGACCTCGAAACTTTTCTAAAAACGGCAAAACCTTCATGAACGC
>JANNFW010000317.1:0-9600 GCA_031380235.1 Rhodoferax sp.
GCTGGCATAAGGGTTCTGAAAGATGATCTGGATGCGGCTCCTATAGCTGCGCATCTGTGTGGCGTTCAACTGCGCGAGGTCTTTGCCTTCGAACATGATGCTGCCAGCGGTCGCGTCGGTTAGCCGCGTGAGCATCATGCCCACCGTGGTTTTGCCGGAGCCTGATTCACCCACCACGCCCAGGGTGCGGCCCTTGTGCAGTGAAAAGTCTGCGCCTTTCACCGCGCTGAACACGCTGCGTTTGAAGAGCCCAGTTTTCAGCGGATAGTCTTTGCGCAGGCCTTTGACTTCAATCAACGCCGCTCCGCTCACCGGCTTGCTCACGCGCTGCTCGGTGCTGATGGGGCGCTTGTTGACGATGTCGTCAATCACCGCCAAGCGGCGCGGTCGCACGTCCAGGCGCGGTCGGCAGGCCAGCAGGGCTTGGGTGTAGGCGTCTTGGGGTGCGTTGAAGATGGAGGCCACATCGCCCTGCTCACGCACCTCGCCGCTGCGCATCACCACGACTTTGCTGGAGATTTCGCCCACCAGGCCTAGGTCGTGGCTGATGAAAAGGATGCTCATGCCATGGCGTTGTTGCAGGCGAGCCAACAAGTCCATGATTTGCCGCTGCACTGTCACATCCAGCGCCGTAGTTGGCTCGTCTGCTATCAAGAGTTTGGGCTCACAAGCAATCGCCATGGCAATCATCACCCGCTGCTGCTGCCCGCCTGAGAGCTGGAACGGATACGACTTCAACCGCTCTTTGGGGTTGGGAATGCCCACCTCGGTCATCAAATCCAGCGTGCGATCCATGGCTTGCTTGGCATTCAAATTCATGTGGATACGCAGCACCTCGGCAATCTGGTCGCCCACGGTGAAGACGGGGTTCAGTGAGCTCATCGGCTCTTGAAACACGACCGAAATGTCTTTGCCACGCAGGTGGCGCATGTCTTCAATGGGCGTCGTGAGCAGATCACGCCCGCCATACAGAATTTTGCTGGTCGGCGCGACGATGGCGTTCTCGGGCAGCAGGCGCACGATGCTCATGGCCGTCACGCTTTTGCCGCTGCCGGATTCTCCGACGAGGGCCACCGTGCTGTTTTCCGGCACGTCGAAGCTGACGCCCTTAACGGCTTGCACCGTACTGGTTTTACTCATGCGGAAGGACACCCGCAGGTCTTGAACGCTGATTAGATTTGTCATGATTTCTGAGGGCTGGTTCAGCGCAAAGTCAGCGGAGTTTAGGATCCAGCGCGTCGCGCAGGGCATCGGTCAGCAAGGCGAACGCGGTCACAAAGCAGGCCATGAAGGTCGTTGCTGCGACCAGTTGCCACCACTTGCCCAGCACCAACTCAATTTGCGATTCCGACAGCATCGTGCCCCAGCTCACCATGTCAATCGGTACGCCCAGTCCCAAGAACGACAAAATCACCTCGGCCTTAATGAAGCCCACCACATGCAAGCTCAACTGCACCAGCACCACGTGGCTGATATTGGGCAGGATGTGCGTGAACATGCGCGAGGCGTGCGACGCGCCAATGGCCTGCGCGGCCATCACGTACTCGCGGGCACGGTGCTTGATGTATTCGGCGCGTACCAGGCGGTAAATGCCAGTCCAGCCGACCAGGCTCAAAATGATCACCACTGTCCAAATGCCGCCGCCCAGCGTGCCTGCCAGCGGGCCTGTCTTTAAAACCGCCGCCAGCGCAAACACCAGCAATATGTACGGGATGGCGGTGAAAACGTTGTAAACCCACTCCAAAAAATCACCCACCGGGCCGCCAAAGTAGCCGCCGATGGCCCCCAAAATCGTGCCGATCAGCGTGGCAAACAACGCGGCTGTCAGGCCCACGGTGATCGACACCTGCGCCCCTTTAATCACTTTTGTGAGCACGTCGCGCCCCAACTGATCTCCTCCGAAAGGCAATGTGTCTGATTTCACGGTGGCGACGGTTTTGACCTGCGAGGCGCGCTCGGCCCATTCTTTGTAGCACGGTGCCAGTGGGTCCACGTCGCTGATGTCCACCGCAGCCCCGGCAATGGTGTCGATCACGGCGGTTTCAGAACCGTCCGCAATCTTCCCAACAAAATGCGGTGGTGCAAACGGCGTACCCACCTCTTTTTGCCAGTCTTTGCCGACGAGGCCCAATTGCGCCAGCAGCACGATGCCGATGAAAAACAGCGTGACGTACAGCGACACCATGCCGACGCGGTCGTTTTTGAGCCGTTTCCAGGCCTGCGCCCAAACGCCGGGAGATTGCGGCAAGTCCCGAAGAACGGCGATTGTCATGCTTGTGGCGGTCATTTCAGCGTCACCCTTGGATCAACAAACTTGTACAAAACATCGGTGATCAGGTTGATCACCATGGTGAGGAAGGCGAGGTACACCGTGGCGGCTTGAATCACGGGGTAGTCACTGCGGTTCACAGCCACCAAAATCTCGCGGCCCAGGCCAGGGATCGAGAAAAACACCTCAATCAAAAACGAGCCAATGAACACGCCCGGAAGCTGGGTGGCGACATTGGTCAGGATCGGAATCATCGCGTTGCGCAGCACGTGCTTGAGCAGGATGGTGTTCTCCGTCACGCCTTTTGCGCGGGCGGTGCGTACGTAGTCTTGGCCGATTTCATCCAAAAAGAAGCTGCGGTAAAGCCGGGTTTGCGGGGCCAGGCTGACCAGCACCGCCAGAATCACGGGCAGCGGTGCGTAGACAGCGAGGTTTTTCCACACGCTGTTGCTCCATCCCTGTACCGGAAACCAGCCTAGCAAGAAGCCAAACACATACTGCCCCACGATGATGTACACCAAAAAGCTGATCGACAGCGCTACGGTGGTGATGATCATGATGGCGCGATCCGTCAAGCTGCCGCGCACGTAGGCGACCGCCAGACCGGCGAGGATCGCCAAAATCACCTCCAGCACCAGAATGGGGATCATGATGGTCAGCGTGGCGGGCAGACGCGTGGCGAAGATGTTGGAGATTGCCTCGTTCGTAGTCCAGCTCTTGCCCCAGTCAAACGTGAAGATTTGCTGGATGAAAACCCAGAGCTGCTCCCACACCGACTTGTCCAGCCCCAGTTGAGCCCGCAAACTGGCAATGCGGGCGGGCGAGGCATTTAGCCCCGCCATCACCTCGGCCGGGTCGCCGCCAAAAAATTTAAATAAAAAGAACACCAGCAGGATCACACCCAACAGGGTGGGAATCATTTGCCAGAGGCGTCGAAGGATGTAAGAGAGCATATGTGCCTGACTCGGGGAAACGCCCATGGATAATGCGGACGGGGGCGATTATGCTTCGCTCTTGACTATTGGGCATTGGGGGTTGCGACTATGAAAATGATGTTTTTGCGGACGGTTTTTGCGCTAGGGGTATGGCTTTTGGCGGTCAATTCAGTGCATGCACAAAGCAAGCCAACAGAAAAAGTGCTCCGCTACGCTTTCCAAATTGCTGAAACAGGTTTTGACCCGGTGCAGGTCTCGGACCTGTATTCCCGCATTGCAACAGGCAATATTTTCGAGTCGCTTTACGAATACGACTACCTCGCCCGCCCGGTCAAAATCAAACCGATTTTGGCCGAGGGCCTGCCCGTGGTCACCGATGATTTTCGAGTCCACACCATCAAGATCAAGCCCGGCATTTACTTTGCGGATGATGCCGCTTTTGGCGGTAAAAAGCGCGAGTTGACCGCGCAGGATGTGGTCTACACCTACAAGCGCTTTTTCGACCCCGTCAACAAAAGCCCCACCTACTCCGATATGGAGGAAGAAGGGCTGGTGGGCCTGGCGGAGTTGCGTGCTGCGGCTGAAAAGCCGGGTGCCAAGTTTGATTACGACAAGGAGGTGTCTGGCATCCGTGCGGTGGATCGTTACACGGTTCAGTTCCGTACCGAGAAGATTCGACACCGACTCATCTACCGTCTGGCCGACCCTGGCACGCAGGGTACTGTCGCGCGCGAGGTGGTTGAAAAATACGGCGACAAGATCATGGAGCACCCAGTAGGCACGGGGCCTTTCATGCTGGGCGAATGGAAGCGCTCGTCGAAAATGGTATTTGTCAAAAATCCCAATTACCGCGAGGTGTTTTACGAGGCCGAGCCGCCAGCCGATGACCCCAAGGCGCAGGCCATCTATGCGCAGATGAAGGGTAAAAAGCTGCCGATGGTGGACCGGGTCGAGGTGTCGGTGATTGAAGAAGTACAACCGCGCTGGCTGTCGTTCCTCGGCAATGATCAGGACCTGCTGGAGCGCCTGCCCAACGCCTTTGCCTATCAGGCGATTCCCAATAACAAGGTGGCGCCCAATTTGGCCAAGAAGGAGATTGGCATGGAGCGTGTGCCCATCCCCGATGTCACGGTGACCTACTTCAATATGGAAGACCCGTTGGTGGGTGGCTACACGCCGGAAAAGATCGCCTTGCGCCGCGCCATTGCACTGGCCTACAACACGGATGAAGAGATTCGCTTGCCTCGGCGTAACCAGGCCATCCCTGCACAGGGGCCGATCCAGCCGGGCACCTTTGGCTACGATGCCAAGTTCAAAACCGAAATGAGCGAGTACAACCCGGCCCGGGCTGCGGCGTTGTTTGACATGTATGGCTACACCGACCGCAATGGCGATGGTTGGCGTGATATGCCTGACGGCAAGCCCCTGGTGCTGGAGTACGCCACGTCGCCGGACGCGACATCGCGCGAGCTCAACGAAATCTGGAAGAAAAACATGAACGCGGCGGGCATCAAGGTCGAGTTCAAAATAGGAAAATGGCCCGAGCACCTGAAGGCCGCGCGCGCAGGCAAATTGATGATGTGGGGCTTGGGCTACAGCGCGTCTATCCCCGATGGCTCAGATGCGTTGGCACTGTCATATGGGCCGGGCAAAGGGCAGGGCAACCTGTCTCGCTTTGTAAACGCTGACTTTGACAAACTGTTTCTGCAACATCAACTGATGCCTGATGGCCCTGAGCGTTTGGCGGCGATGCAGAGATTGACGAAAATACTGGTTGCTTACATGCCCTACAAATTTTCGACGCACAGAATCATCACCGACATGACGCACCCCTGGCTGATCGGCTACCGCCGCCATCCCATCTCGCGTGGTTTTTGGAAATATGTTGATATCGACACCAGTAAACTGCCGAAGTGATTAACCGAATTTATTGAACCGGAGGAAACCCATGAAATTGATCTCGAAAAAAACCATCCTCACAAGCTGTCTGGCCGCCCTGTTCGCAGCTACCAGTTTTGCGGCGGTCATCCCAGCCGGCGTGCAATTGCACGCCACACAAACCTTGATTCGCAACAACGGCTCCGAGCCAGAAACGCTAGACCCGGCGCTGGCTGAGTCGGTGGGCGCCAACAACATCACCCGCGACCTGTTTGAGGCACTGACCTCCAATGAGAGTACCGGCAAGATTGTGCCGGGCGTGGCGGAGAGCTGGAAGCAGACCGACCCTACTACCTGGGTTTTCAAACTTCGCCCCAACGCCAAATGGTCGAATGGCGACCCGGTCACTGCGGAAGATTTTGTGTTTGGCATTCGCCGCTTTCTCGACCCCAAAACCGCCTCCACCTACTCTTCAACCTACGGCGTGTTTCTGCTGAACGGTGCGGCCATCGTCAAAGGCACGAAGCCGCCCACCGATGTCGGCATCAAAGCCATCGACAAACTGACGGTCGAAGTCAAAACCGCCTACCCGGTGAGTTTTTTGCCCGCCTTGATGAGCAACAACAACCTGGGTCCCGTACACAAAGCGTCTCTTGAGAAGCACGGCAAAGACTGGACCAAGCCCGGTAACCTGGTCAGCAACGGGGCGTTCACGCTCAAAGAATGGCAGGTCAACAACCGTTTGGTGATTCAGAAAAACCCGCAGTACTGGGATGCTGCCAATGTGCAGTTGACGCAGGTGACCTATCTGCCGGTGGAAGACGGCAATGCCGACGTGAAGCTGTTTGAGTCCGGTGAAAACGAGTTTGTGTACCAGTTGCCACCGGGAACGTTTGACACGTACAAAGCCAAGTATCCCAAGGAGATCAAGAATTCGCCGATTTTGGGTCTACGCTATTACTCTTACCAGACACAAAATCCAATCTTCAAAGATGTGCGTGTGCGCAAAGCACTGTCCATGGTGATTGATCGCGATATTTTGTCGCAGCGCGTGACCGCCGACGGCCAGGCCCCCGCGTACAGCGCGATGGTGAACGGTATTGAAGGGGCTGAAGTCACGCCCTATGAATGGTCAACCTGGCCGATGGACAAGCGTGTTGCCGAGGCCAAAAAACTGCTGGCGGATGCGGGCGTGAAGCCTGGTGCGAAATTCACCTTCTCGTACAACACCAGCGAATATCACAAAAAGATGGCGGTGTTTGCAGCGTCCGAGTGGAAGACCAAGCTAGGCCTGACCATCGAAACCGAGACCATGGAATTCAAGGTGCTCCTCAAAAAACGCCATGATGGTGCGTTTGAGATGGCCCGCAACGGCTGGCTGGCTGACTACAACGATGCCACGTCTTTCCTCGCGTTGATTCGCTGCGACTCGGATCAAAACAACAACTTCAACTGCAACCGCGAAGCGGAGAAGCTGATCGAAGAAGGCTCCAAGCTCACCGATCAAGTCAAGCGTAAAGCCCTGCTGACCCAGGCCTCCAAAATGATCATGGATGACTACCCCATGATTCCGCTCTTGCAATATTCACTGCCGCGCTTGGTGAAGGCCTACGTGGGTGGCTATTCCACCGAGAACGCGCAAGACCGCTTCCGCTCCAAAGACATGTACATCATCAAGCATTGATGCGGCTGGCTGAAGTAGTCGTTTCTGATGTGGTCTTACACCCTGCGCCGGGTTTTGGCGACGCTGCCCACCATGCTGGTGGTGATCACGGTTTGCTATATTTTGCTGCACCTCACACCGGGCGGGCCGTTTGATACGGAACGCAAGGTGTCAGAGGCGGTACTGGCCAATCTGAAGGCCAAATACCACCTGGATTTGCCGCTGTGGCAGCAGTATCTTTACTACCTCAAGGGTTTGCTACAGGGCGATTTGGGGGCGTCGTTTCGCTACGCAGATTGGTCGGTGAACGACCTGGTGGCCGATGCATTGCCGGTGTCGCTGTTCATCGGTGGCGGCTCACTGGTGCTGTCGCTGTTCATCGGTGTGGCCCTGGGCATTGTGGCGGCACTGCGGCACAACAGTATGGTCGATCACTTTGTGATGTTGATCGGCAACGTAGGCAGTGCCTTCCCCAGCTTCGTGATTGGCCCGGTGCTGATCCTGATTTTTGCGATTGGCTTGAAGCTGGTTCCCGCCGGGGGCTGGAATGATTTCCAGCTGCGCTATGCCATCTTGCCGATGGCGCTGCTGACGTTCATCAATGTCTCCACCATTGGCCGCATTATGCGCGGTAGCTTGCTGGAAGTGATGCACAGCAACTTCATCCGCACCGCGCGCGCGAAAGGCCTGCCCACGCGCGTGGTGGTACTGCGCCACGCGCTCAAGCCTGCGCTCTTGCCCGTGGTGTCGGTGGTGGGGCCGCTGGCGATTGGCAGCATCACCGCAGCGTTGGTGACCGAGACCGTGTTTTCCCTGCCCGGCCTGGGCAAGCTGATCGTGAATGGCGCTGGCAACCGTGACTACACGCTGGTACTCGGCCTGGTGGTGCTGATTACGGTGCTGGCGGTGATGCTGAACCTGTTGGTCGATTTGGCCTACGCCTGGCTTGACCCCAAGATTCGGTACTGAACCCATGGCTTTTTCCAACCGAAACGATGGCCTCGTCGCGGCGCTGGCCGGTACCGGCACTGCCGCAGCACAGGCGGCAGTCAGTACATCTACTCCAGTGAAAGGCCGCAGCCTATGGGCCGATGCGCGCAGGCGTTTTTGGCGAAATAAAGCCGCTGTGATCAGTTTGATCTTGCTGATGATCATCGCCCTGGCCTGCGTGGCCGGGCCGTGGGTGTTGCCGCACGCGTTTGACAGCGCGGATTGGGACGCGATGAGCATCCCGCCCACCTTGAAGAATTTTCACCTTTGGGGCACCGACGACGCAGGCCGCGACCTGCTGGTGCGCAGCCTGATAGGAGGGCGTGTGTCGTTGATGGTGGGCGTGCTGGCTACCCTGTCGTCCGTCACCATCGGCATCATCTGGGGTGCCACCGCAGGCTTTTTGGGTGGCAAAGTCGATGCGCTGATGATGCGAATTGTGGACATGATGTACGCCATCCCCTACTTGCTGATTGCGATTTTGCTGGTGACAATTCTGGGGCGCGATTTCCATCTGGTGGTGCTCACCATCACTGCATTTTCGTGGATGGACATGGCCCGTGTGGTACGCGGGCAAACGCTGTCGTTGCGGTCGACCGAGTTTGTCGAGGCTGCACGTGCCATGGGCGTCTCCACCACGCGCATTATCTTCTCGCACATCGTGCCGAATCTGCTGGGCATTGTGGTGATCTACACCACGGTTACCGTGCCGGGCGTGATTTTGACCGAGTCCGTGCTCTCATTTTTAGGCCTGGGAATTCAGGAGCCGATGACCAGTTGGGGTGTGCTGATTCATGATGGCACCTCCTCGATGGAAGCCACGCCGTGGATTCTGCTGTTTCCGGCTGCGCTGCTGTCGATCACACTGTATTGTTTCAACTTTATTGGCGACGGCTTGCGTGATGCGCTCGACCCCAAAGAACGCTAAGAAAATAATCACGATGGCATTGCTAGAAGTCAACAACCTGGGCGTTCAGTTTGAAACGCCGGATGGCCGTGTCACTGCGGTGAACGGCATCAATTTCAGCCTGGAGCGCGGTCAGACACTGGGCATCGTCGGCGAGAGCGGCTCGGGCAAAAGCCAGTCGGTGCTGGCCATGATGGGCCTCTTGGCCGTTAACGGACAGGCCAGCGGCACCGCCAAATTCAACGGGCAAGACTTGCTGAGCATGCAAGCCAAAGACCTGAACAAAATTCGCGGCAACCGCGTGGCGATGATTTTTCAAGACCCGATGACCTCGCTCAACCCGTATTTGACGGTGGAGCGCCAGATGACCGAGGTACTGGAATTCCACAAGGGCATGACCCGCGCGCAAGCCCGTGCAGGCGCGCTGAAGGCGCTGGACGCTGTCAAAATCCCCGAAGCTGCGCGCCGCCTGGGGCAGTACCCGCATGAGTTCTCAGGCGGAATGCGCCAGCGGGTGATGATCGCCATGGCGCTCCTGTGCGAGCCCGATGTGTTGATTGCTGACGAGCCCACCACTGCACTGGACGTGACGATCCAGGCGCAAATCATCTCCTTACTGCGTGACTTGCAACGCGATTTCGGCACAGCGATTGTGATGATCACGCATGACCTGGGCGTGGTCGCGGGCCTGTGCGATGAGGTGATCGTGTTGTACGGTGGCCGCATCATGGAGCAGGGCACGGCAGAGTCCATTTTTTACCGCCCCAGTCACCCCTACACCGTGGGCCTGCTCGGTGCGGTGCCACGCCTGGAAGCGCGCGACCAGGCGCTGGTGGCGATCCCTGGTGTGCCGCCCAACATGTCGCGCCTGCCGCCGGGTTGTCCGTTCAGCGAGCGATGCACTTTTGTGATGGAGCAATGCCGCAGCGCGATGCCGCCGCTGGTGGCCACGCTAACC
>JANNFW010000349.1:0-1707 GCA_031380235.1 Rhodoferax sp.
AAGGTCAACGCGCTCGAAGCGCAGCAGACGCTCGGTTTTGTGTCGCGTGCGCCGCGCTTCGCCGTGGCACACAAGTTCCCGGCACAGGAGGCGTTGACCGAGGTGCTCGATATTGAAGTGCAGGTCGGCCGCACCGGTAAATTAACCCCCGTCGCCAAGCTGGCCCCGGTGTTTGTTGGCGGCGTAACCGTCACCAACGCCACGCTGCACAACGAAGACGAAGCCCGCCGCAAAGACGTTCGCGTGGGCGACACGGTGATCGTGCGTCGCGCGGGCGACGTGATTCCCGAAGTGGTGTCGGTGCTGCTCGAAAAACGCACAGGCGACGCGCCAGCCTTCACCATGCCCCAGGTGTGCCCGGTGTGCGCGAGTGTGGCCGTGCGCGAGGAGGGAGAGGCCGACTACCGCTGCACCGGCGGCCTGTTTTGCTCCTCCCAACGCAAGCAGGCGATCCTGCATTTTGCGCAGCGCCGCGCGGTTGAGGTTGAAGGGCTGGGTGACAAGCTGGTCGATCAACTGGTGGATGCGAACGTTATCAAAACCTTGCCTGATCTTTACCGACTGGGGTTGACATCACTTGCTGCACTGGATCGCATGGCCGAAAAGTCAGCACAAAATATTGTCGATGCGCTGCAAAAATCAAAGCAGACGACGTTACCGCGCTTCCTGTTCGGGCTAGGCATCCGCCACGTAGGCGAGTCCACCGCCAAGGCATTGGCCCGCCACTTCGGCAAGCTCGACTCGATCATGGAGGCAACGTTGGAGCAGTTAACAGGCGTTGCCGACGTCGGTCCCATCGTCGCATTAAGCCTGCGCACCTTCTTCGACCAAGCGCACAACCGCGAGGTGGTTGAACAGTTGAGAGCCTGCGGCCTGACCTGGGAGGAGGGCGAGCCCGTGGCTGGCGCGACCCAACCCCTGTCTGGCAAAACCTTCGTCATCACCGGTACGCTGCCCACTTTGAGCCGCGATGAAGCTAAAGACCTGCTCGAAGCGGCAGGCGCGAAAGTGGCAGGCTCCGTCAGCAAGAAAACCCACTATTTGGTCGCAGGTGCCGAAGCCGGTAGCAAGCTGGACAAGGCGCGGGAGTTGGGGGTGGCGGTGCTGGATGAGGATGGGTTGCGGGCATTGCTGGACGCAGCGCTGTGAAGCAGCCAGCGTTGAAATCGTTAAACTGTGCACATGAATCGCGAAGTAACACTCCGTCTACTTGAAGCGCACAAACCGCACCTTGCGAGCCACTTTGGTGTCCTCAATCTCGCATTGTTTGGTTCTGTCGCGAGGGACACAGCGACTGCACAAAGCGATATCGATGTGCTGGTTGCCTTCGACGGCCCAGCCACCTCCGCGCGCTTTTTTGGCGTGAAGTTTTACCTGGAAGACTTGTTGGGCCGCTCGGTTGATTTGGTGACTGACAAAGCGCTTCGACCCGAGTTGCGGCTCTTTATAGAGCGGGAAGCCGTGAGTGTCTAACGCGACGCCGGCGCGTGAATGGCGCTTTTATCTTGATGACATGATCGGATTTTGCGAACGGGTGCAGGACTTCACGCGTGGAGTGGATCAGCATCAATTTGTTGCTGACGTGATGCGCTTCGACGCAACCGTTCGAAATCTTGAGTTGATCGGCGAGGCGGCAACCCATATTCCAGAACAGGTTCGCGCGTCGTCACCTGCTATCCCATGGCGAATGGTTATAGCCACGCGCAA
>JANNFW010000353.1:0-6561 GCA_031380235.1 Rhodoferax sp.
TCCTTGCCCAACGTGCCCACGCTCAAAGAACTTGGCATCAACGTGGTGGCGGACGGATTCTTTGGTTTGTACGGACCAGCCGGTCTTTCAGCCGATGCTGTTGCGCGCATCGGTCGTGCGGTCAGCGAAGCATTGCAAGCCCCAGATGTGCAGGAGAAAATTCAGAATGCTGGCTTGTTGCCGAGTTACGGCTCAGCACAAGAGCTGGGCAGCACGCAGGCCGAGCATTACCGGCGCTGGGAAGCCCCAATTAAAGCAAGCGGCTTCAAACCAGAGTAGTTGCGAGTGCCACCCATGCTGCGCCCCAACATCATCTTCATCGTTGCAGACGACTTGGGTTACGCGGATTTGGGCTGCTACGGCGGTCGCGAGCCTGTCTCGCCCAACCTGGATGCAATGGCCGCGAAAGGCATCAAGCTCACCCAGGGCTACTCCAACGCACCGGTGTGCTCGCCCACCCGTTTCGCGCTGATGACCGCGCGCTACCAGTACCGCCTGCGCGGCGCACTGGAGGAGCCCATCAACAGCAAAGCCCGCACCAGCACCGTGCTGGGCCTGCCGCCCGAGCACCCCACCCTCCCCTCGCTGCTGCAAGCCGCGGGTTACAGCACCGCGTTAATCGGCAAATGGCATTTGGGCTATCCGCCCGCTTTTGGGCCGCTGCGTTCCGGGTATAACGAGTTTTTTGGCCCAATGGCAGGCGGCGTGGACTACTTCACACATTGCAGTTCGACCGGCGCGCATGACCTGTGGTTTGGCGAAGAAGAGCGGCGCGAAGAAGGTTATTTGACCGATCTGATCTCTAACCGCGCCGTGGACTTCATCAACCACCAGGCTGAGAAAAGCAGGGACGACAAACCGTTCTTCCTGAGCCTGCACTACACCGCGCCGCACTGGCCGTGGGAGACACGCGATGATGGTGCCATCGCCGAATCCCTCGCTAGCAACCTGTTCTACCTGCATGGCGGCAACATCCACACCTACCGCCGCATGATCCACCATATGGACGAAGGCATCGGCTGGGTGATGCAGGCGCTACAGCGACACGCCCTGACAGAAAACACGCTGGTGGTCTTCACCAGTGACAACGGCGGAGAGCGATTTTCAGACAACTGGCCGCTGGTAGGGGGCAAGATGGATCTGACCGAAGGCGGCATCCGCGTGCCCTGGATCGCCCAGTGGCCAGGCGTGATAGAACCCGGTCGCGTGAGCACCCAGCAGTGCATGACGATGGACTGGTCTGCCACGATGCTGCACGCAGCGGGCGTGAGCGCCGATGCACGCTACCCGCTGGATGGTGTCTCGCTGCTGCCCGTGCTGCGCGCCCGCTTTGGAGACCACAGCGTAGAGTTCGAGCGCCCGCTCTACTGGCGTATGAACCACCGCCAGCAGCGGGCACTGCGTGTTGGCGACTGGAAATACCTGCAAGTGGACGGCATCGAGTATTTGTTCAATCTGCCGCAAGACGAGCGTGAGCGCGCAAACCTCGCACCACGCGAGCCCACGCGCCTGAGTGCAATGCGCCAGGCTTGGCTGGACTGGAACAACACCATGGGGCCGATCCCGGCGGATGCGACCGTGAGTTTGGGCTTCTCAACTCAAGACATGCCGCAGCGTTGACTCGGCATTGATGCAGCGTCGCAGGCTGTTCGCACTCTAGACAGGAACCTCTAGGATTTCGTTGCAAATTAGGGTGTCTCTACTAGGATGAACTGTGAAAATTCGTTCCATCGCAAGATTCAACAACCCTCTTAACAACCCTTTTTTAACCCCAAGGAAATCACCATGCACAACACCCTCACCGCCGTCACTACCGACCTGATCGAGTCTTACGGCAACACCGCCAAAAACGTCATCAACGCCTATCGCGTAGGCAACGAGCGCGTGGTTGGCATGATGGACCAGCGCTGGGAAAGCGCCGTGAAAGCCACCGGCAAACGCCTGACTACCGAAGTGCGTACCAACGCCCTGGCCGCTCAGAAGAAACTCAGCGGCTACTACATCAAAGGCGTCACGATGGGCACCGACGGTGCTGATACCGCTGTTGCCAAGGCCGTCGAGCTGGCCGCCAAAGGCGTGCAGCAGGTGGCAGCCAACGCCGCCCGTTTTGAGAAGTCAACCGGCATGACCACGCTGCACAAACTGGCCGTCGCTGCGGTGCCAGCAGCCCAAGCCGTGAGCAAAGTCGCCACCCGCATCGAGAAGCAATCGGGTGAACTGGTCAACACCGTTTCTGGCAAGAAGCCAGTCTCCAAAGTGGTTTCTAAGCGCGTCACCGCGTTCAAGAAGGCGCGTACTGCCAAGGCTGCTTAAGCCGAATCTTCGCGACAGTCGCGACTCAGGCCGCAGCGTGCAAAGCGCTGTAGCCTGATTGAAAAGTTAACCTTCGGGTTAATTTTTCAATTTGCAGAGGCGAAATTCATCAAGTTATGAATATTTTAGGCCTCTAGCTCTCGAATAATATGCATGGACTGCTATTATTTTTACTTTTGCATGGCAACATGGACTGCCCCACTGTAAAGCCACGGCAAGTCCATCACACGTTCACCCAGCAATCGCATCGACAGATTGCGACCTAGCGCCAACAGGCCGGTAGCGTGAAATATCTGCTCATTGCGAATCGCCCGGCGCTGCACGCGGGCGTTTCGGGCCCAGCGGTCGTTTGCGTAGGTTTTAAGCGCGTCGGGCACATCCATAGACCCGTCCAAGTTAGCGCGCAGGCAGTGCCCCAACGCATGCGCATCTTCAACCGCCATGCCCGCCCCTTGCGCGAGGTACGGCAGCATGGGGTGCGCGGCATCGCCCAACAGCGCCAGGTGGCCGTATGACTGCTCGTGCGGGCGTCGCATGGGCGCGCGGTGGCACACGGGCCAGGCGTGCCAGATGTCGATGGCTTGGATCAAATCGCCCAGCGGTTGGCATGCGCCGCGCATCGCCGCTTGCAACGTGATGGTGCTGGCGGCTTGATCCCAGTCTTCGATCCCAGATGCCGCATCTGAAACACTTGAAGCAACGAAGGCCACCACGTTAAGCCACTCGCCGCCGCGCACCGGGTACTGCACCACATGCATCTGCGGCCCCAGCCACGCCGTCACGCAGTTGGAGCGTAATGCGGCGGGCAGGCTGCTTTGCGAAATCAACGCGCGGTAGGCGCGATGCACGGTGGGGTGCGGCGCGCCATCGTTGAGCATCTGCTGGCGAACGCGGCTGTACAGGCCATCCGCACCAACGAGCACGTCGCCCTCGTGCCGCTCGCCACGAACGGTGATGGCGATAATGCCCGAGCCATGTTGCTCATAGCGGTCAATCGTCGTGTCTAGCAGCACCGCAACGCCGCCTTCTGCGGTGACCGCTTGCGCCAACAGGCCGTGCAAGTCCGCACGGTGTACGGTCGCGTAAGGCGCACCGTAGCGTGCCAGCGCCGTATCGCCCAAACGAAGCATGCCCAAAGTTTTGCCAGAGATCGCATCACGCGCCTGCAAACGATCGGGGTAAGCGGCTACCGCTTGAAGCGGCTTTTGCAAGCCCCAGCCATGCAAAATCCGTGTGACGTTAGGGCCAAGCTGGATGCCTGCGCCGATTTCGGCAAAAGCGGGAGCGCGTTCAAACAGTTGGACAGTTTGCCCTGCGCGCGCGCACGCCAGGGCCGCTGCCAGCCCGCCAATGCCGCCGCCCGCAATCAGCACTTTGATTGACATGGCAGCGATGGCGACGGCGTTAAATCACCCGCACCCGAATCACATGCTCAACAGCGGCGATGGCGCTCACCACATCGTCACCCGGCCGTGCCTCCACGTCGATGATGTTGAAGGCCAGCTCGCCCCGGCTCTTGTTGATCATGTCGATAACGTTGACCTTTTTGTCCGCCAACACCGACAGCACGTGGCCCAGCACACCGGAGACGTTGTCGTTGGAGAACGTGATGCGAACGGTACCCGCTGCCCGGCCCATGTTGATGTTGGGCATGTTCACCGCGTTTTGAATGTTGCCGTTTTCCAGATAGTCCATCAACTGGTTGGCCGCCATCACCGCGCAGTTTTCTTCCGACTCTTCAGTGCTGGCGCCGATGTGCGGCATGGCGATGACGTTGGCGTGGCCCAGCATCGCAGGCTCGGGGAAATCGCTCACGTATTTGCCCAGCTTGCCCGCGTTAAGCGCGCGCAGCACTGCGGCAGAATCAACAATCGTCTCGCGTGCAAAGTTCAGCAACACCGCGCCATTTTTCATGCCCGCCAGCGCTGCATCGTTGATGAGGTGACGGGTTGCATCCATCGCGGGCACATGCAGGCTCACATAATCTGAGCGCGCCAACAGCGCCTGCAAATTCTCCATGCGTGTAACCTCGTTGCTCAGGCGCCAGGCCGCGTCGATCGACAGCGCCGGGTCAAACCCCACCACTTTCATGCCCATGCCTAACGCCATGTCGGCCACCATCGAGCCAATCGCGCCCAGGCCTACGATGCCCAGCGTTTTGCCTTTGATCTCGCCGCCTGCGAAGCGGGATTTTTCTTTCTCCAGCAATGCCGCCATCGCCGCTGCATCGGCCATGTCTGTGAGCGTGTTGACATAGGCCATGCCTTGCAAAATGCCGCGCGTGGCCAGCAGCATGCCAGCCATCACCAGCTCCTTCACCGCGTTCGCATTGGCACCCGGTGTATTGAACACCACCACGCCGAGCTTGCTGTAATCCGCAATCGGCACGTTGTTCGTGCCCGCCCCCGCGCGCGCTGCGGCGAGTAGTGATTTGGGCACGTCCACACCTTGTAGCTTCTGACTGCGCAGCAAAAACGCATGGGGCGTACCGATGTCGCTGCCCACCTCATACGATTGACGCGGAAAGCGCTCCAGACCTTTGACGGATATCTGGTTGTAGGTTCTGATTTTGAACATGGCAACTTCAGGCCGTAACGGCCTGTGTGACTTCGGCATAAGCCCAGGTCAGCCACGGCATCAGTGCCTTCAAATCGCTTTGCTCCACCGTCGCGCCACACCAAATGCGCAAGCCCGCAGGCGCATCTTTGTACGCACCAATGTCATAGGCCACGCCTTCAGCGTCCAGCAGTTTTACCAACTTCTTGACTTGTTCTTCGGTGGCCTTCAAAGTCAAGCAAACGCTGGTGTTGGAGCGGGTGGCTTGTGTCTGGGCGAGGAACGAAATCCAGTCGTTTGCCGCGACAAAATCCTCAATCACTTTCAAGTTAGCTTCGCTGCGTGTAATGGTTCCTTTCACACCGCCAATGCTCTCGGCCCACTTCAGCGCGTCCAGGTAATCCGAAACGCACAGCATCGACGGCGTGTTGATCGTCTCGCCCTTGAACAGCCCTTCAATCAACTTGCCGCCCGATTTCATACGGAACACCTTGGGCATCGGCCAAGGTGGGTTGTAGGCCTCGATGCGCTCGACTGCGCGCGGGCTCAAGATCAACATGCCATGCGCGCCCTCGCCGCCCAGCACCTTTTGCCACGAATAGGTGACGACATCAAGCTTGTCCCAGGGCATCTCCATCGCAAACACGGCGGATGTTGCATCGCACAGCGTCAAGCCCTTGCGATCAGCCGGAATCCAGTCGCCGTTGGGCACTTTAACGCCCGATGTCGTGCCGTTCCACACAAACACCACGTCATTGTCAAAGTTGACTTTCGCAAACTCAGTGATGTCGCCATAGTCGGCCTTGATCACATTCGTATTGGGTGTTTTGAGCTGTTTGACGATGTCGGTCACCCAGCCCGCGCTGAACGACTCCCACTCCAGCACGTCCACGCCGCGCGCACCCAGCATCGACCACATCGCCATCTCAATGGCACCCGTGTCGGAGCCCGGCACCACGGCTACGCGGTAGCCCTCGGGCAGGCCTAAGATGCGCGCCGTCTCGCTGCAGGCCAGCCCCAGCGCTTTTTTGCCGAGTGCGGAACGGTGCGAGCGGCCCAACGTGTCGAGTTGCAGCTTGCTGACGTCATAGCCGGGGCGCTTGGCGCACGGGCCTGACGAGAAGTTGGGGTTTTGGGGGCGAAGTGACGGTTTGGCGATGGCTTGCATTGAGGTCTCTTTTGGATAAGTTGAAGTCCCTTTTCATTGTAGTCAGGCCCTCAAAGCGATCTAACGGAACCCCGATTTAAGCCAGATTTGACAAGGCCAGAATAGTTTGTATACTTCATTTCAATAACTGTAGTAATTGCTTCAAAATTCTATTCGATTCAACTTTTATGTGGTCCATCCTTTTAGTCACCCTGCCCACCCAACCCAATGCCGTTCGCCTGCGCATTTGGCGCGCGTTGAAGGCGCTAGGCTGCGCAGCTCTGCGCGACGGCGCTTACGTGCTGCCTGCGCATGAGGCCCCCGCGCTGGAGGCGCTGGCGGTGGAGGTGCGTGAGAACGGCGGGCAGGCCTCGGTGTTGTCGCTTTTCCCCAAAGACGAGCTGCAAAAGCAAGAGGTGCTGGCGCAGTTTGACCGCAGCGAGGCCTATGCGGCGTGGAATGAATCCGTCAAAACCAGTTTTGCGATTTACCAAACGCTGCCCGAGGCCGATGCCCGCAAGCGCCTGCGCGTTACGGCGGATGCG
>JANNFW010000327.1:0-2167 GCA_031380235.1 Rhodoferax sp.
CCACGCCAATATCCAGAAGGATGGCACTTACAGCGTCATCCCGCGCATGTGGGGGGGTGAGACGACGGCCAGTGAATTGCGCCGCATTGCAGATGCCGTGGACAAGTACAAAATCCCCACCGTCAAAGTCACGGGCGGGCAACGCATCGATTTGCTCGGTGTGAAAAAAGAAGATTTGCAAGCCGTGTGGAAAGACATCGGTATGCCCAGCGGCCATGCCTATGCCAAAGCGCTGCGCACAGTGAAAACTTGTGTGGGCAGCGAGTGGTGCCGCATGGGCACGCAGGACAGCACGCAGATGGGCAAAGACCTTGAGCGCGCCATGTGGCGCATGTACGCCCCGCACAAGGTCAAATTTGCCGTGTCAGGCTGCCCGCGCAACTGCGCCGAGGCGGGCATTAAAGACGTAGGCATCATCGGCGTGGAGAGCGGGTGGGAGATGTATGTGGCGGGCAACGGTGGCATCAAAACCGAGGTAGCGCATTTTTTCACCAAACTCAAAACCCCCGCAGAGGTGCTGGAATACACCGGCGCATTTTGTGA
The DNA here is from genome assembly GCA_031380235.1 of Rhodoferax sp. Taxonomy (GTDB): domain Bacteria; phylum Pseudomonadota; class Gammaproteobacteria; order Burkholderiales; family Burkholderiaceae_C; genus JANYCG01. Next base: position 544 of record JANNFW010000327.1, read on the forward strand.
GCTGTACCGCCAGGAGGGTTGGTACCTGGAGCGCACCGTGCATTACGTGAGCCGAGTGGGGCTGGATTACGTCAAGAAGAAAATTCTGGAAGACCACGAGGGCCGTAAGGCACTTTGGGAGCGCTTGCAGTTTGCGCTGGATGGCGAACCCGACCCATGGTTTGAGCTGGACAAGGCGCATGTCGATGCACGGCAGTTTGAGGCGATTGCAGCATGAGCATGACTATCGACACAAACACCGACTGGAAGCGGATTTGCTTCGTCACCGACATCCCCATGCTCGGCTCTCGCCGCGTCTCGCGCACGCAAGGCATGGACGTTGCCGTGTTTCGCACCAGTGAAGACAAAGTGTTTGCCCTGCTGGATCGCTGCCCGCACAAAGGCGGGCCGCTGAGCCAGGGCATCGTGCACGGCGAGAGCGTCGCCTGCCCGCTGCACAACTGGAATATCGGCTTGGGTGATGGCTGTGCCAAGTCGCCCGACGAAGGATGCACACCCAAGTTTGCCGTTCAAGTCAACGATGGCACGGTGTTCCTGAATGCCATTGAGTTGAAAACCCTCGCGCTGGATCTGCCTAAACCCCTTGCTGGGCCTGCGCTCAAAGCCGCCTTGGCGTGAGTGCGGGAATGATCGACCTACTCACAAAGGAAACCAAATCCACCTGCCCCTACTGCGGCGTGGGCTGCGGTGTCATCATTGAGTCGCGCGGTAAGCAGATCACGGGGGTGCGGGGCGACCCCGATCACCCAGCTAATTTTGGGCGGCTTTGCACCAAAGGCTCCACCTTGCATTTGACGGCCAGCAGCGCGGTGACTTTGCAAACGCGCCTGCTGCAACCCATGCGCCGCCTGCACCGTGGCGACAAGCCCCAGGCCGTCAGTTGGAACAGCGCGCTGGATTTTGCCGTGGAAGGCTTTGCCCAAATCATCCAGGAGAGTGGCCCGGACGCTGTCGGCTTTTACGTGTCAGGCCAGTTGCTCACCGAAGACTATTACGTCTTCAACAAGCTCGCCAAAGGCTTGATCGGCACCAACAACATCGATACCAACTCGCGCCTTTGCATGAGCAGCGCGGTGGCAGGCTACAAGCAGACGCTGGGGGCTGATGCGCCGCCCACCTGCTATGACGATGTCAATCACGCGCAGTGCATCTTCATCGTCGGCTCCAACACAGCGTATGCCCACCCGATTCTGTTTCGTCGCATCGAAGATGCCAAGAAAAACAACCCCGCGTTGAAGATCATCTTCTGCGACCCCCGCAAGACCGATACCGCGGGCATTGCCGACCTGTACCTGCCGCTGCAGCCCGGCACTGACGTGATGCTGTTCAACGGCATGCTGCACATCATGCTGTGGGAAGGGTGGATTGACGCAGCCTACATAGCAGCACACACCAACGGCTTTGACGACCTCAAAACCACGGTACGCGACTACACGCCCGACCTGGTGGCGCAGACTTGCGGCATCAGCAAAGCCGCGCTGTTTGAAGCGGCCAAGCTGTTTGCCACCTCGTCTGCGAGCTTAAGTTTGTATTGCCAGGGCTTGAACCAATCCAGCAGCGGCACCGCCAAAAATGCTGCGCTGATCAACCTGCACCTGGCCACGAGGCAAATCGGCAAACCCGG
>JANNFW010000411.1:0-2394 GCA_031380235.1 Rhodoferax sp.
TGGAAGGTCACCAGGTCGTCGCGGCGCACGCGCGTGGCCCACGACATGTTCATCTGCGCCATGACGCTCTCACCGTTGTGGCCCACCAGTTCTGCCGTCGCGTAGGCCGCGTCGTCAGCCGTCGCCGGGTAGGGCTTACCCGCTTCGTCCCAGCGCTCGGGGATGTGGGTGGTACCAATGCAAGAAACTGACTTGACCTCGCCAAACAGGTTGTCCAGCACATAGCGCCAGTGGCACATCATGTCCAGAATCATGCCGCCACCGTCTTCCTTACGGTAGTTCCAGCTGGGGCGTTGAATCGGTTGCAGGTCGCCCTCAAACACCCAGTAGCCAAACTCGAGACGCACCGACAGCATGCGGCCGAAGAAGCCCGCGCGGCGCAGCATGTCCAGCTTGCGCAGGCCGGGCAAAAAGAGCTTGTCTTGTACCGCGCCGTGCTTCAAACCAGATGCCTGCGCTAATCGAGCAACCTCCACCGCTTAGTTCAGGTTGGTGGCAATCGGCTTCTCGCAATACACGTGCTTGCCTGCGCGAATGGCCTTGGCCAGCAGTGCGGGGCGCATCTGCGTGGTGCCCGCGTCGAAGAACACTGTGTCGTTCGGGTTGGCCAATGCGGCATCCAAATCGGTGCCCCAGCGCTCAATGCCCTGGGATGCCGCCAGCGCCTGCATCTTCTCGGCATTGCGGCCAATCAGGATCGGGTCGGGCATGACCTTGCTGCCGTTCGCAAGCGTTACGCCACCTTGCTTGCGGATGGCCACGATGGAGCGGATCAAATGCTGGTTCATCCCCATGCGCCCGGTCACGCCGTGCATGATGATGCCAAGCCTTTGCACTGTCATTGAGCCACCTGCAATCCAGCGGCCTTCACAAGCACCGCATTGGTCTTGATTTCTTCCTTGAGGTATGCATCAAACTGCTCGGGCTTCATCGTCCATGCATCAGCCCCCAGCTTGGCAAAGCGCTCCTTTACCTCGGGGGATGCCAGTGCTTTGACGACCTCTTCGTTCAGGCGGTTGATGATGTCGCGCGGCGTTTTGGCCGGAGCCATCATGCCAATCCAGAAGTTGAATTCGGAGCCTGGCACGCCCGCCTCGGCGGTGGTGGGCACATCAGGCAGCGCAGTTGCACGTCGCGGCGAGCCTACGGCCAGGGCCAGCAGTTGGCCATCCTTGATTTGGCCGATCACCGGGGCGATGGGGCTGAAGTAGTAGTCCACCCGGCCCGATAGCACCTCGGTCACGGCCTCGGCAGAACCTTTGAACGGGATGTTCAGCGCATCAATGCCTGCAGCCATCTTGAACTTTTCAGCATTCAGGTGCGTGGCGCTGCCTTGCCCGGCGGAGGCAAAGTTCATAGCACCCGGTTTGGCCTTGGCGGCGGCCAGTAACGCCTGCAGAGTCTTGATGTTTTTGGAAGGCGAGATCACCAGCACGTTGGGCGTGGTGGTGATGGGCGTGATGCCGACGAAGTCCGCCAGCGTGTCGAAAGGCAGCTTGGCGAATGTCCAGGGGCTGACCGTGTGCGACGACGAGTGCACCATGATCGTGTAGCCGTCGGGCGCGGCTGTGGCCACGGCCTGCTGCCCGATGGTGCCGCTGGCGCCGCCGCGGTTGTCCACGATCAGCTGCTGGCCCAGGCTGGCGCTCATCTTGTCCGAGATGGCACGGGCGATGATGTCCGTGGTGCTGCCGGCGGCAAAGGGCACGATCACGCGGATGGGCTTGTTCGGATAAGCGGCCTGGGCCGAGGCAGCCACGGGCAGGGCGCAGGCGATGGCTGCGCCCAGCAGGCGACGCAACAGGGGAATGAGATGCTGGCTCATGTCGAACTCCTAAATCACCACATGGTGAATAAAGGGATTCTATGAGCCCGCCTGCGGTGGCGTCAAAGGCAAACTCGCCCGAGAAAACCCGCGTTCACTCCTCTCGACAGTCCGCTTAATTCCTCATCTAGTGAATTAAAAGCGACACTTCAATCGCGCAGCAGATAGCCGAGAACGACTTCGGTGATGTGCGCCAGCCGTTCACTGCGGGCCTTGGCCGACATCAGGTTCCGTCCGAAGATGGCCGACAGCGTGTGCTTGTTCGACAGGTAGAAGTACGCCAGCCCGGCGATGGAGATGTAGAGCTGCAACGGGTCCACACCACCTCGAAACTCGCCGCTGGCGCGCCCCCGTTCCAGCACCTCGGCCAGGGTCTGGATCAGCGGTGAATTCAAGCGCTGGACTTGCGTCGACTGCGCCAGGTGGCGCGCGCTGTGCAGGTTCTCGCTGTTCAACAAGGTCAGGAATTCGGGGTGTTCAAGGTAGTAGTTCCAGGTGAATTCAGTCAGGCGCCGCACGGCTTGCGCCGGTGACAGGTCGGCCAGTCGAAGCGCGTGTTCGGCTTCGCG
>JANNFW010000426.1:0-2187 GCA_031380235.1 Rhodoferax sp.
GTAGTGCAGCACCTGGGGCTCTTCGTGGAACACCTGGCCAATACCGTGCCCGCAAAATTCGCGCACCACGCTAAAGCCCTGGCTTTCAGCAAATTTTTGAATGGCCCAGCCAATGTCGCCTAAGCGCGCACCGGGCTTGACCATCTTGATGCCGTGCCACATGGCCTCAAACGTGACGCTGCAAAGTCGTTTGGCGGCGATGGAGCTGTCGCCCACGATGAACATGCGGCTGGTATCGCCGTGCCAACCGTCTTTGATCACGGTGACATCAATGTTGACGATGTCGCCTTTTTTGAGCTGTTTGTCGTTGGGGATGCCGTGGCACACCTGGTTGTTGACCGACGTGCAGATTGACTTGGGGTAGGGGATATTGCCGCTGCCCCGGTAGTTCAGCGGAGCGGGTATGCCGCCTTGCACCCCGGTGATGAAGTCAAAGGCGAGCTTGTCCAGCGCATTGGTGGTGATGCCGGGTTGCACGTGCGGGGTCAAAAAATCGAGCACTTCAGAGGCCAGCTTGCCTGCGATGCGCATGCCGGCCACACCGTCGGCGTCTTTGTAGGTAATCGTCATGGGAGCAATTATCCCAGAGGGCGGCAAGCTTGGGTGGCGCAGCTAAAATCGGCCCGACTTCCTGGTTTCCCCTCCCACCTGCGCCTATCTCGTGACCCTGCACATCTCCCAATTTGACGGCGCAAACGCGCTCAGCCGCTTTCGCGCACTGCAACTTCTTCCCCGCCTTCAGGCGATTCACGAACGAATCTCGCACGTCAGCGCGCGCTTTGTGCACCTGGTCACGTCGGACACGCCGCCCAGCGAGGCGCTCAAAACCCAGTTGACCGCGTTGCTGACCTATGGTGAGCCTTGCGCTACGGTAGACCCCTCATCGCGCGATGTATTGATCGTCGTTACTCCGCGTTTTGGCACCGTCTCACCCTGGGCCTCCAAGGCGACCGATATCGCGCACAACTGCGGCTTAGACGTTCGCCGGGTGGAGCGCATCGTGGAATACCGGCTGACTGTTAAACAACCCTTGCTGGGCAAAGCGGTACTGACTGCGGAGCAGCTCACTCAGGCAGCTGCCATCCTGCATGATCGGATGACCGAGAGTGCGATGTTTGACCGCGCATCCGCCTTGGGTCTGTTCAACGAAGTTCAGGCCGCGCCGATGGCACATGTGAACGTGCTCAACGATGGAAAAGCGGCGTTGGAAGCGGCTAACCGCGAATTCGGCCTGGCCTTGGCCCAAGACGAAATCGACTACCTCGCCCAAGCCTTCACGCAACTCAAGCGCAACCCGACCGATGTCGAGCTGATGATGTTTGCGCAAGCCAACAGCGAGCACTGTCGCCACAAGATTTTCAACGCGCAGTTCACGATTGACGGCGCGGCGCAGACGCACAGCCTGTTCGGCATGATTCGCCACACGCACCAGCAAAACCCGCAGCATATGCTGGTGGCGTACTCGGACAATGCATCCGTCATGGAAGGCTCGCAAGTCGAGCGTTTTGTCGCCAAATCATCGTTGAGCTATCAAAAATACAGCGCGGTGAATCACGTTTTGATGAAGGTGGAAACGCACAACCACCCAACAGCGATTTCTCCCTTCCCTGGCGCGTCAACCGGTGCAGGGGGGGAGATTCGGGATGAGGGCGCGACCGGGCGCGGCTCCAAACCCAAGGCAGGACTGACGGGGTTTACGGTGTCAAAAATTAATTGGGGTCAGAACCCAATTAATTCGCCAAATAACTCGTCGCTGGAATACGGCAAACCCGAGCACATCGCAAGCCCACTACAGATCATGATCGAAGGCCCGTTAGGTGGCGCTGCGTTCAACAATGAGTTTGGCCGCCCCAACTTGCTTGGCTACTTTCGCGAGTACGAGCAAGCGATTTCGCACACCACCGCGCAAGGCTATGTGCACGAGCAGCGTGGCTACCACAAGCCGATCATGATCGCAGGTGGTTTGGGCATCATCGATGAAACTCAAACCCAAAAGATCGAGTTCCCCGCAGGCAGCCTGCTGGTCCAGCTTGGCGGCCCCGGCATGCGCATTGGCATGGGCGGCAGCGCAGCTAGCTCGATGGCGACGGGTGCGAATGCAGCCCAGCTTGATTTTGACTCGGTGCAGCGCGGCAACCCGGAGATAGAACGCCGCGCGCAAGAGGTAATCAACCATTGCTGGAATCT
>JANNFW010000332.1:0-6854 GCA_031380235.1 Rhodoferax sp.
GCGCCTGCGATGTGGTCACTTAGGCGGCGCCAGAAAATCGTGTAGTCCACAGCGTCTTTGGCCAGCAGCTTCAGCGTGGATTCGATCAGGCTGCGGTCGCCTTCCTGTGCATCAAGCAGGCCCAGCTTGGCGCGCATGCGGGCTTCAAACGCTTGCGGGAATACGGTCTTGTAGGACTCCAGCGCGGCAACTGTCTGATCTTGGTCGCCGATCAAGGGCAGCAGCGCCTGCCCCAGCGCGTACAAGTTCCAATAAGCGATGTTGGGTTGTTTGTTGAAGGCGTAGCGGCCACCCGTGTCGCTGTGGTTGCAGATGTGGCCGGGCACGTAAGCATCTAAAAACTGGAACGGGCCGTAGTCGACGGTCAGGCCCAAAATGCTCATGTTGTCCGTGTTCATCACGCCGTGGCAAAAGCCGACGGATTGCCATTGCGCGAGCGTGGTGGCGGTACGTTCGCTGACTTGCTCTAACAGGTTGGCGTAAGGGTTGCCTTCGAACTTTGCGCTGGTGAGGCACGCAGGGTAATAGCGGTCAATCACGTAATCGGCCAGCGTTTTGAGCTGATCGTGCTGTTCGCCGTGCGAGAAGTGCTCAAAGTGGCCAAAGCGGATGAAGCTGGGCGCAACGCGGGTGACGACGGCTGCGGTTTCAAGCTCTTCGCGCAGCACGCGTGCGTCTGAGCCTGTAACGCAAAGCGCGCGCGAGGTTGGAATGCCCAAGCCGTGCATCGCTTCGCTGCATAAAAACTCGCGGATGCTGGATCGCAGCACGGCGCGGCCATCGCCCATGCGGGAGTAGGGCGTGCGACCTGCGCCCTTGAGTTGGATTTCCAGGCCAGCCTGCGTTTCGCCCAGCAAAATCGCACGACCATCACCGAGCTGCCCCGCCCATTGACCGAATTGATGGCCGCTGTAAACGCTGGCCAGCGAGCGTGAGCCCGCCAGCGGCAAATTACCCGTTAACGCTTCGAGCAACTCAGACGATTGCAACTGCGCGTCACTCAGGCCGAGCAGGTGAGCGACGGAAGCGCTGCGGCCCACCCAGTACGGCGCAGGCAGAGTCTCTGGAGCGAGTTCGGTGAAAAAATCGGAACCCAATGCCGAAAACCCGTTGCGCCAAGTCAGGCCAACGTCAACAGCGGCTTCTTCAACAACTTCGGGTTCTGGCGGTGTTTGCAACGCAGTGTTCATGCAAAGATTGTCCCGCAAACCCAAAACGCGTGCCTGGTCTGCGGTATTCTCCAGTGCTCCAAAACAAAGCGAGGAAACATCTCATGCTCGGGTTAATGCAAAGCCAACAACTGATGATTTCATCGTTGATCGAACACGCGGACCGTCACCACGGCGAGGGGGAAGTCGTCTCGCGCCGCGTGGAAGGCGATATTCATCGCTACACATGGCACGATGTGGCCAGCCGTTCTCGCCAGGTCGCCAATGCGCTGGACGCGCTCAAGCTTGGCTTTAGCGACCGGGTCGCGACACTGGCCTGGAACGGCTATCGCCACCTGGAGTTGTACTTTGGCGTAAGCGGCACAGGCCGGGTGCTGCACACGCTCAACCCGCGCCTGCATCCTGATCAAATCGTGTGGATTGCCAATCACGCCGAAGACGTGGTGCTGTGCTTCGACATGAGCTTTCTGCCCATCGTCAAGGCGATTCATTCCAAATGCACCACCGTCAAGCACTTTGTAGCGCTGTGCGATGCCGCCGCTTTGCCGACTGATACGGGGATTCCCGGCTTGGTGAGTTACGAGGCGTGGATCAGCCCGCAGCCCGCCAAGTACACCTGGCCCGAATTTGACGAGAACTCGGCATCGAGCATGTGCTACACCAGCGGCACCACCGGTAACCCGAAGGCGGCGCTGTACAGCCATCGTTCGACCATGCTGCATGCTTTCGCAGGCGCGCTGCCGGATTCGTTGTGCATGAGCGCACGCGATTCCATCTTGCCCGTGGTGCCGATGTTCCACGTCAACGCCTGGGGCTTACCGTACTCCGCCGCGATGACGGGAGCCAAGCTGGTGTTCCCTGGCCCGGCGATGGACGGCAAGTCGATCTTCGAGTTGATCGAAAGCGAAAAAGTCACGTTTGCAGCTGGTGTGCCCACGGTCTGGCAAATGATGCTGGGCCACATGCAAGCGGGCGGTCTGAAGTTCAGCAGCTTGAAGCGCACGGTGATCGGTGGATCAGCCTGCCCGCCCGCGATGATCACCGCTTTCAATGATGTTTATGGCGTCGAGGTGCTGCATGCCTGGGGAATGACCGAGATGTCACCTCTCGGCACAGTTTGCACGCTGAAGAACGCGCATCTTCCACTGAACAGTGACGACAAAATGAAGGTGCGTCTGAAACAGGGGCGGGCGGTTTTCGGTGTCGACATGAAAATCGTTGACCCCGACGGTACCGAGCTTGCGTGGGATGGAAAAACCTCGGGCGATTTGCTCGTCAAAGGGCCATGGATTATTGACCAGTATTTCAAGCAGCAAGGTGGCTCGCCCCTGGTGGCCGGCGGCTGGTTCCCCACGGGCGACGTCGGCACGATAGACGCACACGGTTATCTGCAAATCACGGATCGCAGCAAGGATGTCATCAAATCAGGCGGCGAGTGGATCAGCTCGATTGAGGTTGAAAATATCGCCATGGCGCACCCAGCAGTGGCGATGGCCGCATGCATCGGCATGAAGCACCCTAAATGGGATGAGCGGCCGATCATCGCCGTCGTCAAAAAGCCCGGGGCCGACGTGTCGCGTGACGATTTGTTGAAGTTTTATGACGGCAAGATCGCCAAGTTTCAAATCCCTGACGATGCGGTGTTTGTCGATGCGATTCCGCTGGGCGCCACGGGCAAAATGCAGAAAATGAAACTGCGTGAGTCGTTGAAGGATTACAAACTTCCCGGCGCACAACATTAATTTGACCTTGCTATTCACAAGGAGTTTGAAGTCGCCTTGGAGATAGGGATAGGGTCAATCCCTAGGCATTTCACCCCTCAAAAATAGTACCCTCAGCCAAGTGGGTTTTTATCTTTATGACTGGAGTTTTTCAATGAAGTTTTCGCTCAAAAATGCCTCTGGATTTGCATTCCGCAGTATCGGTGCCGCGGTTCTGTTGCTAAGTGCCACCGGTGCCATCGCGCAAAGCGGTCAAACCGTCAAAATTGCGTTCATTGACCCGCTGTCTGGCCCGTTTGCCAACGTCGGCCAGAACCAGCTCAAAAGCTGGCAGTTTGTGGCCGAGCGCTTAAGTGGTGCCAAGAACCCGGCGGGCGTGAAGTTCGAGGTTACCGGTTTTGACAACAAAGGCTCGCCGCAAGAGAGCCTGAATTCGCTCAAAGCCGCCATCGATCAAGGCTTTCGCTATGTGACGCAAGGCAATGGCTCAGGCGCTGCGTTGGCGATCTCTGACGCGGTGGCCAAGCACAACGAGCGCAACCCTGGCAAAGAGGTGGTCTACATCAACTATGCGGCCGTCGATCCAGCTCTGACCAACGAAAAGTGCGACTACTGGCATTTCCGTCTGGACGCGGACACCACCATGAAGATGGAAGCCCTGACCACGTTCATGAAGGATCAGCCGAAAGTTAAAAACGTTTACCTGCTGAACCAGAATTATTCGCACGGCCAGCAAGTTGCGCGCTACTTCAAGGAAGGCATCGCACGCAAACGCACCGATGTGAAGATCGTTGGTGAAGATCTGCACCCCATCGGCCAGGTGAAAGACTTCGCACCTTACGTTGCCAAAATCAAGCAATCGGGTGCGGACACTATCGTCACTGGCAACTGGGGCGCTGATTTGACGTTGTTGGTCAAGGCGATGAATGATGCGGGCCTGAAACTGCCGATGTACACCTACTACGCGGGTGTGACCGGCACGCCCACCGCGTTGGCGGCGGGTGGCGACAGCGAGGTCTACGTAATTGCTTATGGTCACTCCAACCATACGGGAGAGATCGGCGCTATGGGTGCTGAGTTCAAGAAGAAGTTCAATGACGATTACTACACCTTTGCCACCTACAACGGCATTCAGGTGCTTGGCGGCGCGATGGCAAAAGCCAAGTCGGTCGACCCGGTGAAGGTGGCTGCGGCGCTGGAAGGTCTGTCGGTCAAGAGCTTCGCAGGCGAAGTTCAAATGCGCAAGTCAGACCATCAACTTCAGCAATCGATGTACGTCACCAAATGGCAAAAAGTTGATGCTAAAAATTCCTACAGCGTAGAGAACACAGGCTACACCTTTGTGCCGATCAAGCAGATGGATCCTTACGTGTCCAGCACGCCGACCAGTTGCCAGATGAAGCGTCCAAGTGCCGGTTGACATTTCGGCGGGCTGATTCATTTGAATCTGCACCGGGCAGCAATGTCGCTGCCCGGCGGTCTTTGAACTGAAAGCGCCATGGAGTTCTACACAATTTCGCTGTTGAATGGCATCAGCTACGGCTTGCTGTTGTTCATGTTGAGCTCCGGCCTGACGCTGATCTTCAGCATGATGGGTGTGTTGAATTTTGCACATGCATCGTTCTACATGGTTGGCGCCTATTTCGCCTACACGATCACGTCGGTGATCGGGTTTTTTCCGGCCCTCATCATCGCCCCCTTGCTAGTGGCCCTGCTGGGTGCTGCATTCGAACGGTATTGCCTGCGCCGGGTTCACAAGTTTGGCCACGTGCCCGAGTTGTTGATAACCTTTGGGCTCAGCTACATCATTTTGGAGCTGGTGCAATTGGTGTGGGGACGCAGCTCGGTGGATTACCGCGTGCCTGTCGCGCTCGATGGCCCACTGTTCACGCTTTTTGGCACCCAGTTTCCGACTTACCGTGCGTTCATGATGCTGGTTGCGTTGTTGATGCTGCTGGCCATTTGGCTGCTACTTACCCGCACGCGCATTGGCCTGGTGATTCAGGCGGCTCTCACACATCCTGAAATTGTGGAGGCACTGGGGCACAACGTACCGCGCGTGTTCATGCTGGTGTTTGGCGGTGGCTGCGCGCTGGCGGGGCTGGCGGGCGTGATTGGCGGCAACGCTTACGTCACCGAGCCGAGCATGGCGTTTTCCGTCGGTGGGGTGATTTTTGTGGTGGTCGTGGTCGGCGGTATGGGCTCGCTCGCGGGGGCCTTTTTGGCATCTTTGCTCATCGGAATCCTGCAAACTTTTGCGGTGGCGATTGATGCGTCGGTTCAATCCGCACTACAGGCCGTGGGCATCGCGTTGTCACCTTCAACCTTCGGCTACGCCTTGTGGAAGCTCAAGATCAGCCAAATCGCGCCGATCTTGCCATACCTGTTGCTGGTGTTGATCTTGATCTTCCGGCCCAAAGGCCTGTTGGGTAAGAGGGAGGGCTGATCGATGAATGCCATCACGTCAAAAGCCACGCCCGCAAGCATGCCGCGCGCCTCGAGCCTGAACACGGGCCGCGTCGTCGTGTGGGGCCTGTTCGCGCTCATGCTGCTGGTGATGCCGCTCATTTTCACGAGCAGCTTGAGCCAGACCATGCTGAGCCAGATGGGCATCGGCATCATCGTGTGCCTGAGCTACAACATGCTGCTGGGGCAGGGCGGCATGCTGAGCTTTGGCCATGCGGTCTATTCGGGGATGGGCTCGTTTCTGGCGATTCACACGCTGAATTTAGTCACGGGAGGTTGGCCATTGCCGGTGAGCTTGATCCCCATCGTCGGCGGCCTGTCTGCGATGGTAGTCGCCATTATTTTGGGCTGGGTCACGACGAAAAAGGCCGCGACACCTTTCGCCATGATCACCATGGGTATTGGCGAGTTGGTGTGGGCCATGTCGCTGATGTTCCCTGAGTTTTTTGGCGGCGAGGGCGGTGTCTCGGGCAACCGCGTGGCGGGCAGTAAGCCGTTAGGCATCACCTTCGGGCCACAGATTCAGCTCTACTACCTGATAGCCATTTACACCTTCATCTGCACCGCGCTGATGTTCGCCTTCACCCGCACCCCGTTGGGCCGCATGCTCAATGCTGTGCGCGATAACCCTGAGCGTGTCGAGTTTGTCGGCTACGACACGCAAAAGGTGCGCTATATCGCTTTTATCATTGCCGCTTTTTTCGCGGGTATTTCAGGCGGCCTGGCAGCGTTGAATTTTGAAATTGTCACCTCCGAGGTGGTCAGCGGTTATCGGTCCGGCGCCTACTTGCTGTTTACCTTTTTGGGTGGTGCCACCTTCTTCTTTGGTCCGATCATTGGTGCCGTGTTGATGGTGCTGGCGTTTGTGCTGCTGTCCGAGTTCACCAAAGCGTGGTTGTTGTATTTGGGTTTGATCTTTCTGTTCATGGTGATGTATGCACCGGGCGGTGTGGCATCGCTGATCATGATGAACTTGCGGGTAGCGTCGTTTGGCCACCTGAAAAAGCTACTCGGCAGCTACGTGGTGTTGACAGTCGCTGCCTTGCTGGCGCTGGCGGGTGCCGCAGCCATGATCGAGATGATGTACCACATCCAGCTCAACGCTGCACTCGGCTCCGAGCTGACGTTTTTGGGGGTGAAGCTGGACTCCAAAGGTGTGGGCAGTTGGGTCGGGTCTGCCGCCGTGATGCTGGCGGGGCTGGCGCTGTTCGAAGTCTGTCGCCGCAAGTTTGCGAAGCAATGGAGCGCCATTCAGGAAGCCATTGAAATTGAAATCAAGCGCAAAGACGCAGCATGAACCAGACATCGTCCACCTACGCGCTGGAACTCAAAGACCTGCGCAAAAGCTTCGGCAAGGCCGACATCATCCGCGGTATCAACCTGGCGATCCCGCCCGGCGAGCGCGTCGGCATCATCGGGCCCAACGGCGCGGGTAAATCCACGCTGTTTAATTTGATCAGTGGCCGCTTCGAGCCGACCAGTGGCGACGTACTGCTGA
>JANNFW010000458.1:0-2222 GCA_031380235.1 Rhodoferax sp.
GTGCAGGCGTACTGTTGACCGAAGGTTGCCGAGGCGAAGGCGCAATCTTGCGCAACAGCGATGGCGAGCGCTTCATGGAGCGCTACGCGCCCACCCTGAAAGATCTGGCTCCGCGCGACTTTGTCTCTCGCTGCATGGATCAGGAAATTAAAGAAGGCCGTGGCTGTGGGCCGAACAAGGACTACATCAACCTGGACATGACGCATCTGGGTGCAGACACCATCATGAAGCGCCTGCCTTCAGTGTTTGAGATTGGCCACAACTTCGCCAACGTGGACATCACCAAAGAGCCAATCCCCGTCGTGCCGACTATCCATTACCAAATGGGCGGTATCCCAACCAATATTAATGGCCAGGTGGTCACGCAAGACGCCGACAACAAAAGCGTGGTGGTGAACGGGCTTTACGCTGTGGGCGAATGCTCATGCGTGAGCGTGCACGGCGCGAACCGGCTGGGCACCAATTCGCTGCTGGATTTGCTCGTTTTTGGCCGCGCGGCGGGCAATCACATTGTGCAGTTCAACAACAAGCTCAAGCTGCACAAGCCCCTGCCCGCTAACGCCACCGATATGACGCTGGCGCGGCTTGATCGGCTGGACAACACCACCGACGGCGAATATGCGCAAGACGTCGCCAACGACATTCGCGCTGCCATGCAGCAGCACGCGGGCGTGTTCCGCACGCAAGCCACCCTGGACGAGGGTGTCGCAAAAATTGCGGCGCTGCGCAAGCGGGTCAATAACATCAATCTCAAAGACAAATCCAAGGTGTTCAACACCGCGCGAATTGAAGCGCTCGAAGTGGAGAACCTGATTGAATCCGCTGAGGCGACCATCGTGTCCGCCGCAGCACGTCGCGAAAGCCGGGGCGCGCATTCTGTGGACGACTACGGCGACAGCCCCCAACATCCGAATGGCCGTAACGATGCCGAGTGGCACAAACACACGCTATGGCACAGCGAAGGCAATCGCCTGAGCTACAAGCCCGTGCAGATGAAACCGCTGACGGTTGACAGCGTGCCCTTAAAAACGCGTACTTTTTAGCGCGTACTTTCTAAAATTACCCAGGCACTCAACATGACAACACGTACTTTCTCCATCTACCGTTACGACCCGGACAAAGATGCCAAGCCGTACATGCAAAACATCGATGTCGAGCTGGACGGCAGCGAGCGCATGTTGCTCGATGCGCTGATGAAGCTAAAAGCGATTGACCCGGCGATCTCCTTCCGTCGCTCCTGCCGCGAAGGCGTTTGCGGCTCTGACGCCATGAACATCAATGGCAAAAACGGCCTGGCGTGCCTCACCAACATGCGCACGCTGACGGGCACCATTGTGCTGAAGCCGCTGCCTGGCCTGCCCGTGATTCGCGACTTGATCGTGGACATGACGCAATTCTTCAAGCAGTACAACTCGATCAAGCCGTACCTGATCAACGACACCATCCCGCCCGAAAAGGAGCGCCTGCAAAGCCCGGAGGAGCGTGACGAGCTTAACGGCCTGTATGAGTGCATCCTGTGCGCATCCTGCTCGACCGCTTGCCCCAGTTTTTGGTGGAACCCGGACAAATTCGTCGGCCCCGCAGGCCTGCTGCAAGCCTACCGCTTCATCGCTGACAGCCGCGACCAAGCAACGGCCGAACGCTTGGACAACCTTGAAGACCCGTACCGCTTGTTCCGTTGCCACTCGATCATGAACTGCGTTGACGTGTGCCCCAAGGGCTTGAACCCGACCAAGGCGATTGGAAAAATCAAGGAGATGATGGTGCTCAGAACCGTCTAGTGTCGCAACGCCATGGAAGTCATTGATCACCCTGATGAATTGATTGGCGAGCGGCAATTGAGCCGCCTGCGCTGGAGCTGCCGTCGCGGCCTGTTGGAGAACGACTTGTTCATTGAGCGGTTCTTCCAGCGGCACGAGCGCACGCTCAACCTCAGACAGGCGCACGCCTTAAGTGCCCTGATGGACCTGAGTGACAATGATTTGTTGGATTTACATTTGGCGAGAAAAGAGATTGGGGCTGTCAACGCCGAGCTTGACCGGCCCGAGGTTCGTGAAGTTTTAAGTATGTTGCGGGAAATCCCTTGAAAGGCAAAAAATGAAATTAGCAGAAAACAAAGCCACCCTGTCGTTCAGCAATGGCGCACCCAGTGTCGAGATGCCGATTTACAAAGGCAGCGTCGGCCCGGATGTCGTCGATATCCGCAAGCTGTATGCGCAAAC
>JANNFW010000461.1:0-2518 GCA_031380235.1 Rhodoferax sp.
GCCGAGGCTAACATCTGGGGCGACCCGCACGCGGCTGACACAGTGTTCACGGCGGGCTGGAAGCTCACCATGGCAGGGCTGGACGTGACGCACCAGGTCGTCATGCCGGTCTCGTTGTTCCAAAAAATTGCCGCACACCACAAGCACATTGCCACCGACACGCTCTTGCACGCAGTTGATTTTTATGCCGACTTCTACAGCGGCCTGTACCCGCACATCGCCAAGATTCACGGCTGCTTTGGCCATGACGTGCTGGCCTTTATCTACCTCACCAACCCCGAGTTGTTCACGCTGGTGAATGGCAAAGTTCGCGTCGCCACAGACGGCATTGCCCAGGGGCAAACTATGCTGGATCGTAAGTCATACATCGACTATCCCCAATCAGGCTGGGGCCCCACCATCCCGCTCACGCAGGTCTGCATGCAGGTGGATGCGCCGGCGTGCAATCAGGTGTTTGAAGACGTGATGATGGGCGACTGGCTCGCACGCTGAAAGGAAGCTCGTATGCAACTACCGATCGTCGATTACACCCACCCTAACGCAGCTCAGGATTTTTGCCGCAACCTGCACGAAACCGGCTTTGGCGTTTTGTCCAACCATCCGCTGGATCAAAACTTGGTCGAAGGCATTTACGCCGAATGGTTGGGCTTCTTCAACTCCGAAGCCAAGCACCGCTATGCGCAAGACCCGGTCAAGCTCGATGGCTACTTCTCGCCGGCCGTGTCCGAGACGGCCAAAGACCACACCAAGCGCGACTTGAAAGAGTTCTTCCACATCTTCCCTTGGGGTCGCTATCCGGCAGAAGTGTCCGATGCCGCCAAACGCTATTACGCCGCTGGCAATACGCTTGCCAAGCAGCTTTTGCAGTGGGTCGAAGACTTCTCGCCGCCCGAGGTCAAGGCGCGCTACTCGATGCCCTTGCCCAAAATGATCGAAGGCTGCGAGCAGACGCTTTTAAGAGTGCTGCATTACCCGCCGCTGTCGGGCCAGGAAGACCCTGGTGCCCTGCGCGCGGCAGCGCATGGCGACATCAACCTGTTGACCATCCTGCCCGCCGCCACCGAGCCGGGCTTGCAAGTCATCGGCAAAGACAAACAGTGGATCGACGCACCCACCGACTTCGGCCTGTTGATCGTCAACATCGGCGACATGCTGCAGGAAGCCTCGGGCCACTACTACCCCAGCACCGTGCACCGCGTGCTCAACCCCGTAGGCGCAGGGGCCAAAAAACCACGCATCTCGATGCCCCTCTTCCTGCACCCCAACCGCGAGGTCGTGCTGTCAGACCGCTACACGGTGCAAAGCTATTTTGAGGAACGGATGCAGGAGCTGCGTGGCGTGCGCAAGGCGGGATAATTGAAAATCAGCGTCAATTTCGTAAAAATTAACTCGCAGGTTAATTTTTTTCAATTTTAAGGCAAATTAAGGCAAAATTTGCCTATTATTATATGTTTTAGGCGTCTAGCTCTCGCAGAATGTGCATGGGTAGCTACTACTTTAATAGCTTCTTTAGTCTAAGCCCACAAAGTTAAGCTGTTGGTCTGGCTTCCGAGTTGCCCACGATTCCATGGTCGGTCTTGAATTGCGCCACCTCCTCCTCGCTCGGGGGAGCAGTGAACCGGTCGATCACCTGATCGTCCCATTGGAGCCGCATCAGCGGGTCGTGGTAGAGCACTTCCCGGGCTGAAGACAGCGCCAATCCATCGGAGTGCTGGATCATCTGGTAATTCATCACACCCACAAATTGCTGATTTACCGGATTGATTGTCTTCTCATCACCATCCCAACGCCCGATCAAGAGGGCGTGCTTCGTCAGCGGGAAGTAGACCTCGGTGTTCATTAGACCGAAGCCTGGGCTGTGCCGTAGATACGCCGGCACTTTTTCTGGATCGATATATGCGATAACCACAGGCCGGCCCGTAGTTATGAACTCGCCGTAGTTGCCAGGCACTAAATGCAGCGTCCACTTTCGCTCGCCGAGGAGCTGCAACACCGTGTTGTATAGGCTGATTTCGGTCTGAATGTGCCGCTCGCGTGCAACCTCGATCGTGTACTCACGCCGCCTGTGGAAATCCTTCGCGTCCTCATAAGTGACCAATGACGGCTTTCCCGTCGTCTCTTCCATCTCCTTGATCTGAAACTCCCATCGCTCCTTGTCTTCGAGCACCAAGTCCATCACACGCTCCGCAACGCGTGCTTGAAACTCGCGCATATTCTCTCGCTGCTCGGGTGACCTAACGGCGAGCAACGCCATCAAGTTGAATATGTAGTTCTTGTTCTCGCCGTCAAAAACGCAGGACTTCGCCACGTCACGGATCGCGGCCACAGCCTCTGATTCGAGCTTGCCAAACTCCTCCTCTAGCCAATCTGGCTTACGACCCTTGACTTCGAAACGCATAAAGTCACGTTGAGCACAGATGTTGCGCGTGTTGGTCTCGTAGGTCTTCTTCTCTTGGAAGTCGTGGACAACGACCATATGGTGCTTACCGCGCTTCCAGCCAAAGCCACGCAAGTATCC
>JANNFW010000137.1:0-4010 GCA_031380235.1 Rhodoferax sp.
CTCGCTCATCAGGTATTTGAAACCCATGCCTTCCTCGCCCAGCAGGTTGCTCACCGGCACACGCACGTTGTCAAAAAACAGCTCGGCCGTGTCGGCAGCCTCCTGACCCATTTTTTCGAGCTTGCGGCCCTTGCGGAAACCAGGACGATCTGCCTCGACCAGAATCAGCGACGTGCCCTTCGCGCCCAACTCCGGGTTGGTTTTGACGACCAGCACCACCAAGTCGCAATTCAGCCCGTTGGAGATAAAAGTTTTGGAGCCGTTGATCACGTACTCATCGCCCTCGCGCAGCGCTGTCGTGCGAATCGCCTTCAGGTCGCTGCCCGCACCGGGTTCACTCATGGCGATGGCCAGAATCACTTCGCCGCTGGCACACTTGGGCAACCATTGTTGCTTTTGCACCTCAGTGCCCAGGCGCTCGATGTACGGCGCGATGATGTCCGAGTGCAAGTAAAAGCCTGGCCCGCTGATACCGGATGTGGCGATCTCTTCAATCAGCACGGCGCAGTGGCCAAAGTCTCCATCCGCGCCGCCATACTGCTCTGCGATGGTTGTGCACAGCAAGCCTTCGCGGCCCGCTTTGAGCCAGGTCTCTCGGTCAACGCGGCCAGCGGTGTCCCACTCGGCCTGGCGCGGTTTGCACTCGCGTTCAATGAAGCGGCGCACAGTGTCACGGTAGGCCTCGTGGTCTTCGCGGAACACAGCGCGGGGGAAGCTGAGGATGGAAGTCATCATTGAGTTTGTGTAAGGTATGTGTGTAAAAAGTCACAGTGATTCTCGTTGAAGGCTAACAAGGTAACACGACACCCCTGAGACAGACTTTTGACGGCCGGCACCTCTACAATTGGATTTTTCAGCCTCTGGACACACACCATGAACCGCTGCTTCTCCTTCATCAGACACCGAATCACGCACCGCTTGACCCCTCGAATCCTACTGGCGCTGCTGGTGATCTGCGTTGGCGCGCTGGTGAGCTTTCCCCATACGACGCTGGCGCAATCCGCCGTGCGGCCCTTCCCTGCGGATGCCAAACGCGGCTTGATGGAAGTGCAGGCAGGGCACAGCATCCTGATCAACGGCGCGGTTGAGCGGCTCTCGCCTGGCGCGCGAATCCGCGGCGTGAACAACATGCTGGTGATGTCCGGCCAGATGGTCGGGCAAAAAGTGCTGGTGAATTACACCCGCGATGCGCAAGGCTCGGTGCATCAGGTGTGGGTATTGAACGGCTATGAGGCGCGCCAGGAGCGCCCGGGTATGGAGCCCACCACCAACGTCCTGTTTGATTCAACACCGCCGAAGTCCAATTCGTACTTCAAGTAAAGCCGCTGCGCACAGCGCTTGGCGGCCCTGCAATCAGCCATTGCCAATCACTTCGATGATTTCGAAGATTTCGAAGATTTCGAGAATTTACTACAAATGTAGTAAATTTGGCCAATTTTGACCCCAAATAGCCGCTCCAGGCGAAATTAAGAATAAAATAGTGCCTTAGCTCTCGTATATATTGCATAACAAGCTATATATATAATAGCATACCAGTTTTCACAATATGCCCAAAAAAGTCTTCATCAAAACCTTCGGCTGCCAAATGAACGAGTACGACTCGGGCAAGATGGCCGACGTCCTGCATGCCGCACAAGGCTACGAGCCCACGCAGGACGTGGAGGAAGCCGATCTGATTCTGTTCAACACCTGCTCTGTGCGCGAGAAGGCACAGGAGAAGGTTTTCTCAGATTTGGGCCGCGTCAAGCACCTGAAGAAAAAGGGCGTGCTGATTGGCGTGGGAGGCTGCGTGGCCAGCCAAGAAGGTGCGGCCATCATCGAGCGCGCGCCGTATGTGGACGTGGTGTTTGGCCCGCAGACTTTGCACCGCCTGCCCCAGCTTTTAAACCAGCGCGCCGCGCAAAACCGCTCGCAAGTGGACATCAGCTTTCCCGAGATTGAAAAGTTTGACCATCTGCCGCCCGCGCGCGTTGAAGGTGCCACGGCCTTTGTCAGCATCATGGAAGGTTGCTCCAAATATTGCAGCTACTGCGTGGTGCCGTACACGCGCGGCGAGGAGGTGAGCCGTCCGTTTGAAGACGTGCTGGTGGAAGTGGCGGGCCTGGCTGACCAGGGCGTGAAAGAAGTGACACTGTTGGGCCAAAACGTCAACGCGTACCGCGCCAGGATGATCAGCAGTACATCGTCACTCACCACTGACCTCGCGGACTTCGCCATTCTGTTGGAGTACGTGGCCGACATCCCCGGCATCGAGCGCATCCGCTACACCACCAGCCACCCGAATGAGTTCACACCCTCATTGATCGCTGCGTACGACAAGATTCCGAAGTTGGCCAGCCACCTGCACCTGCCCGTGCAGCATGGGTCGGACCGCATCTTGATGGCGATGAAGCGCGGCTACACCGCTATGGAATACAAGAGCACGATACGCAAGCTGCGCGAGATCCGGCCCGACATGGCCATCAGCAGCGACTTCATCGTGGGCTTCCCCGGTGAGACTGAAGAAGACTTTGCCAAAATGTTGAAGCTGATTGATGACGTAGGGTTCGACAACTCCTTCAGCTTTATTTTCAGCCCCCGCCCCGGCACGCCTGCTGCCAACCTGCAAGACGACACCCCGCATGATGTGAAGCTCAAGCGATTGCAGCTTCTGCAAAGCGTGATCGACGGCAACATGAAGCGCATCAGCGAAAGCCGCTTGGGCACCGTGCAGCGCATTCTGGTCGAAGGTGTCTCCAAACGCGACAGCACCGAGCTGATGGGCCGCACCGAATGTAACCGCGCCGTCAACTTTGCCGGGCCTGCGCGCTTGATTGGCCAGCTGGTAGATGTACGCGTGACCGAGACGCGCACTTACTCGCTGCGCGGCGAGGTGGTGGTGAATGAGACTTTGGCCGCTAGCGGCTAGCGGTTCCGTCTCTCAATCGTCGCTGTAGTAGGCGCAACGACGAAGACTGTGCTTCAGCACGGCGAGGAGCTGAAACGACCTACAGCGACGGTTGAGAGACGGAACTAAAACGGCATTTTGGGCATACCTTTCATACCCCCCATCCGCTTCATCATTTTCATCATGCCCGCGCCCTTCATCTTCTTCATCATGTCCTGCATCTGCTCAAACTCCTTGAGCATCCGGTTGACCTCCTGAACCTGCACGCCCGCACCCGCAGCGATGCGGCGCTTGCGGGTGGCCTTGATCAGCTCGGGCTTGCGTCGTTCCAGCGGGGTCATGCTGTGGATGATGCCCTCCTTGCGCTTGATGTCTTTCTCAGCGCGGTTCATGTCTACTTGCCCCGCTTTGGCGGCCATGGCGGCGGGCAGCTTGTCCATGATGCTGCTCAAACCGCCCATCTGCTTCATCTGCTGGATTTGGCTCAGGAAGTCGTTCAAATCGAAGCCCACGCCGCTTTTGACCTTGGCCGCCAGCTTTTGCGCGGCTTCCATGTCAACGCCCGCCGTGACCTGCTCCACCAGGGCCACGATGTCGCCCATGCCCAAAATGCGCCCGGCGTGGCGCTCGGCATCAAACACCTCCAGGCCATCGATTTTTTCGCTGGTACCCGAGAATTTGATGGGTGCACCCGTGATCTGCCGCACCGACAGGGCCGCACCCCCGCGTGAGTCGCCATCGGTCTTGGTCAGGATGATGCCGGTGAGCGGCAGCGCCTCCTTGAAGGCTTTGGCGGTGTTGACCGCATCTTGGCCCTGCATGGCATCGACCACAAACAGCGTCTCCACCGGGTTCAGCGCCGCATGCAAATCCTTGATCTCCTGCATCAAGGCTTCGTCAATCGCCAAACGGCCAGCGGTGTCGACCAGCAGCACATCAAAATAATGCTTGCGGGCATAGTCCAGTGCGGCAAGGCCGATGGCGACAGGTTTTTGATCCGGCGTGCTGGGGAACCACTCAGCGCCGACTTGTGCCGTCACCGCCTTGAGCTGCTCAATGGCGGCTGGGCGGTACACGTCGCCCGACACGGTCAGCACTTTCTTCTTGCGCTTCTCGATCAGGT
>JANNFW010000504.1:0-1524 GCA_031380235.1 Rhodoferax sp.
ACACCGATGTCTTCCTCGTAATCCAACGTCATTGAGGCGGCTTTCAGGATCCAGTCGGGCATCCAACTCGGGCCAGGCAAGCGCCTGCACGTGGTGTAAGTGGCATTGGTGATGACGGAGCGCTTCTCGTCCAGAAAATCAACGCGATCCGCCTGCCCGTGGCCACCTTGCAGGAACTGATAGCGCGGATTGAGGAAGAACCCTTCAAACGCATCGACTTTGAGTTCCAGCCTCGGCCCCTCGTACACATTGCCCGCGCGGTTGATGTGCACGTTGCCGGTGGCTTTGGCCAAGTCATCGAGCTGGTTGTGCTCCAGCCGGTCTGCGCGCACCACCAGGTCTCCCCGGCGCAGCACGGCATTGCCTTCAAGCACCGTATCGAGGTCGGTGCGGCCACTGGCACGCTCGCCATACAGATACGTGGGCAGCGCGGCGCGTTGCGATGCGGACAGCAGCTCTTGCAGTTGCAGGGTTGGCTTGAGCAGCAGCGGCGGTTGCGGGGTGCCAGGTGGCGGCAGCGCAGTGGATGTCTGTGCTTGAACCGAACTGTGGTTCGCAAACGCACACAGAATCATTGCGAACTGAGCTTGTCGCGTCAGTTTCGGCTTCATGGAAGGCGAGTGTGTTCGAGGTCGAACTGGCTGTTTGTCAAAGATAAGGTCACGCATCGCTTTGTAGAATGGATTATCCATGAGCCTAAGCCCACCCTCCCCCAATCCCCTTGCGTTGCCAGTGACCTGGACAGACCCTTCCCGAGAAGCTGCCTTCAACACCTGGCTGATCAGCCTTGGTGCGCATTCATTGCAACCGGTAACACTTCGCTTGGCTTCTGTTGATGCGAGCTTTCGGCGGTATTTACGCGTTGATTCCGCCAGCGGTACACGCATCATCATGGACGCACCGCCCAGCAAGGAGGACAGCAAGCCTTTCGTTGACATCGCCTGCCTGATGGCCAAAGCGGGTCTGCATGTTCCTGACGTACTCGACTGGGACGAGGCCCACGGCTTCTTGCTGATGACCGATTTGGGCGATAAAACCATGATGCAAACCATGGAGCGAGACAACCCGCAGGCGAACCATGCCAGCTACATGCAAGCGGTGGATGCGCTGATCACCTGGCAACTGGCCTCAAAGCCGGGCATCCTGCCGCTCTACGACGAGGCGCTGTTGCGACGCGAGCTGGCGCTGTTTCCTGACTGGTACCTGGCCCGCCACCGGGGCATTGCCGTTGAAGGCGAAGTGCGCAGCACGCTGGATGCGGCGTTCAAGCACATCGTTACGCAAAATCTGATGTGGCCACCCGTTTACGTGCACCGGGACTTCATGCCGAGAAATCTCATGACGGGAAATCCCCCCGGTATTCTGGACTTTCAAGACGCGGTGTACGGCCCCATTACTTACGACATCGCCAGCCTGATGCGCGATGCCTTTTTGACCTGGGAAGAAGACTTCGTACTGGACATCACCATCCGCTACTGGGAGAAAGCCCGCAAGGCGGGCCTGCCAGTGGGCGACGATTTTGGT
>JANNFW010000605.1:0-3089 GCA_031380235.1 Rhodoferax sp.
GGCTTTTTCAACCGCTGCCCTACTTCCCGCAATAACTGTTTGCGACGGGTCGTTGAAGTTGACGGCCTCCACTACCTCATCGACAAAAGCACCGCCCAACCCTTGCAGGGCTCGCGTCACATCGGCACAGCCAATGACTACCTTAGCTGCTTCCATGCCCAGAATTGCGGCCATCGCGCCAACACCAACGGGCACCGCATCTTGCATCGCCTGGGCACGAAAACGCACCAGCGGCGCGGCTTTGGCCAGCGTGAGCACACCCGCCGCGACCAACGCGGAATACTCGCCCAACGAATGGCCAGCGACCACAGCGGGAACTTGACCGACTTCCGCCATCCAGACGCGGTAGGCCGCAACGCCTGCCACCAGCATCACCGGCTGGGTGTTGGTGGTCAACGCCAGCGCCTCTTTGGGGCCTTCTTCAATGAGCCGGGCCATATCTTCACCCAGCGCGTCCGATGCTTCTTTGAGCGTTTGAATAACGACAGGGTGATCGCCCCAACCATCGAGCATGCCGACGGACTGTGAGCCCTGACCAGGAAATACAAAGGCGAATGGCTTCATGTTGTGTTTTTTGAGAGCTCAAGAGCTAAAGATTAAGAAGCACCGCGCCCCAGGTGAAGCCTCCCCCCACACCCTCAAGCATAAGGAGCTCGCCGCGCTTGATCTTGCCGCTTCGCACCCCAACGTCCAGCGCCAAGGGGATGGAAGCTGCGGACGTGTTGCCGTGCTGATCCACCGTCACCATGACTTTCTCCATCGGCAGTTTGAGTTTTTTGGCCGTACTTTGCATGATGCGGATATTGGCCTGATGGGGAATCAGCCAGTCAATGTCGGCCGCTGTCTTGTTCGCTTTGGCCAGCGTCGTGCGGGCAGCCTGCTCCAACACGCCAACTGCCAGCTTGAAGACTGCTGGGCCATCCATCTTGAGCAGTGGGTCGCCCAAAATCTGCCCGCCTGACACATGACCCGGAACGCACAGAATGCCGACATGCTTGCCATCAGCATGCAAATCTGTGGCCAAAATGCCCGGCTGATCGGATGCCTCCAGCACGACGGCGCCAGCACCGTCGCCAAACAGCACGCAGGTGGTGCGGTCGTTGAAGTCCAGAATTCTGGAGAACACCTCCGCACCGATCACCAGTGCCCTGCGCGCGGCTCCTGATTGAATCATCGAGTCTGCAATCGTCAGCGCATAAACGAAGCCGCTGCAAACCGCCTGCACGTCAAACGCCGCGCAGCCATTGGCCCCCAGCTTATTTTGCACGATACAAGCGGTGGAGGGAAACACCATGTCGGGTGTTGACGTGGCCACCACGATCAAATCAATATCGGCAGGTACCAGCCCGGCAGCGTCCAGTGCTGCCTTGGCAGCTTCTGTCGCCAAGTCGCTGGCAGATTGATCAGGTGCCGCAAAGTGCCGCGCGCGAATGCCGGTGCGCTCAACGATCCATTCATCAGACGATTCAATGCCCTTTACGGCCAACTCAGCAACTAAGTCCGCATTGGACAAACGCCGGGGCGGCAAATAGCTGCCGGTTCCTGAAATTCGGGAAAAAACTCTCATGAATTCACTTTTTCTTCACTTCAGCGAAGCCAGTTCGCCAGCTTGGGTGTCACCCGCGCCCTCTAGCAAGCCCGAAGTACGGGCAATTCGCGTTTGAACAAGTTCCAACAAATTGTTTCTGGCAGAATCATACGCCCGCGCCAGCGCGAACTCAAAGGCCATCTCATCGGCAGAGCCGTGACTTTTGAACACCAGGCCACGCAGGCCCAACAACGCCCCGCCGTTGTAGCGACGGTGATCAACTCGCTTTTTAAGCGCCGTTAGCACCGGATAAGACAACAAACCCGCAATTTTGGTGAAGATGTTGCGAGAAAATTCATTTTTCAAGAACTCGCCAATCATCGATGCGAGGCCTTCGCTGGTTTTCAAGGCAACGTTGCCGACAAAACCATCACACACCACAACGTCCACAGTGCCTTTGAAAATGTCGTTACCCTCGACATTGCCATAAAAATTGACATCGCCGGAGTTAGCAGCAGATCGAAGCAGTTTGCCAGCAATTTTAGTCACCTCATTGCCTTTTATCGCTTCTTCGCCAATATTCAACAAGCCGACGGACGGGTTGTCATGCCCAGTGAGCGCGGATACCCACGCAGAACCCATCACCGCAAACTGAAATAAATTCTCAGGTGAGCAATCAACATTGGCACCCATATCGAGCACGGTGGTCGCCACACCTTTGGCATTCGGAATCTGACCTGCAATGGCCGGGCGGTCAATGCCGTCCAACGTCTTCAGCACGAAGTAGGAGATCGCCATCAGCGCGCCGGTATTGCCGGCCGAAACGGCAGCTTGCGCGGCACCGTTTTTGACCTGCTGGATGGCGACGCGCATGGAGGAGTCTCTTTTGCGGCGCAGCGCCACTTCAACCGCATCGTCCATACCAACCACTTCACTGGCGGCGACTTTGCTGACGCGCGGATGGTTGAAACCCGACAGTACATCCGGCAAGCCCACCAGAATCAAGCGCGCGGACGGATGGTTCTCCAAAAAATTGCGGCTGGCCGCCAATGTCACATTGGGGCCGAGGTCGCCGCCCATGCAATCCACGGCAACCGTGATATCCCCTTGCGGCATGCCAACCGATGACCGCTGCGGAGGAACTAGCGCAGACATGCTGTTGAGCGACCCGAACAATCAAGTGACGAAGTGCCGGGTCGGGATGCAGTGGTGCTCAAAGTCAATGCCTGTCAAAACAAAAGCCCGATGCTACCAAATAGTAGCGCTCGGGCTCGATGAGAATAGCGGGGAAAAAGCAGTTGAAGGGGGTCTATTTCCAAGCTCAGCTTCTACGCTCAGCGTCTACAGCGAGCCCACTCCAAAGCCGTCAAGCTTCTGATTTTGACTTCACCACTTTGCGACCCCGGTAAAAACCGGTGGGGCTGATGTGGTGGCGCAGATGGGTCTCGCCCGTGGTGGCTTCTACCGCAATACCTGGCACAACCAGTGCGTTGTGCGAGCGATGCATACCGCGCTTGGACGGTGATTTCTTGTTTTGTTGGACTGCCATGATCAGCTTCCT
>JANNFW010000621.1:0-3385 GCA_031380235.1 Rhodoferax sp.
GCTTCGACAAACTCCGTCATCATCAGGCCCATGCCGGTGAGCGTGATCGCGCCCACGATCAGGCCCGCGCTGGCGGTGGCCACGCCAATGCCGATCATGTTGCGACCCCCCAGCACCAGGCCTTTCCACAGGTTGGCAAAACCGGTCTTGAAGCCATCCGCCACCGTGCCCGCCTTGCGCATCCAGGCGTTCATGGCGGGCTGAAATACGACCAGCACGATGGCGGCCACAGTCGCCCAGAAAGCCGACAGACCGGGCGACAGCTCCTCCACCGTCATCATCCACACCAGAATGATCAGTGGAATGAAGAAGTACAGCCCTGCGCGCACCACGGGCCAGGTGTCGGGCAGGTGGGTGATCTCTTTCGTCGGGTCGTCCTTGGGCACATCCGGGTAGCGCGACGAGTAGGCCATCAGCACCACATAGGCGACGACGCAAATGCCCGCCAGCACCCAGCCCGCCTGCTCGCCAGCCAGCGCGCGCACGCCCTCGATCAGGAAGTAAATCGCGCCAATTACCGCTGCTGTGCCACCCCAGCCCAGCCCCCAGCCAATCAGCCGCTCAGTCCACGGCGCAATGCGGTCGCGCTTGATCGGCTGCATGTCGTATTTGAGCGCCTCCAGATGCACGATGTAGAAAAGCGCGATGTAGCTGATGATGGCGGGCAGGGCGGCATGCTTGATGATTTCGCTGTAGGGAATGCCCACATACTCCACCATCAGGAACGCCGCCGCCCCCATCACTGGTGGCATGATCTGGCCGTTGACGGACGACGCCGCTTCAATCGCGCCCGCCTTCACTCCCGAGTACCCGGTGCGCTTCATCATCGGGATGGTGAAGATGCCGCCCGAGACCACGTTGGACACGGATGAGCCGGACACCACGCCATTCAGCGCCGACGACACCACCGCCACCTTGGCCGGCCCGCCGCGCAGGTGCCCTAGAGCGGCCAGCGACATCTGCATCATGTAATTGCCCGCCCCGGCAATGTCCAAGAGCGTGCCAAACAGTACGAACAAAAAGATGAACTGCACCGACACGCCCAGCGCTACGCCAAAAACCCCCTCTGAGGTCAGCCACATGTGCGAAATGAAGCGGCTGACCGACGCGCCCTTGTGCATGATGGCATCGGGCATGAACGGCCCCAAAAACACAAAGGCCAGAAACACGCCGGTGGTGACCAGCATGCCAAAGCCCATCGCGCGCCGCGTCGCCTCCAGCATCACGATTACGCCCACGATGCCGCACCAGATGTCAAACGGTGTCGGCTTGCCCGGGCGGGCCGACAGCTCGTTGTAAAAGATAAAAAGGTAGGCCGCGCAAAACGCGCCAACCAGCGCCAGCAGCCAATCCGTCCACGGTACGCTGGTGCGGGACGACGATTTAAATGCCGGGTAGGCGATGAAGCCCAGAAACGTGGCAAATGCCAGGTGGATAGAGCGCGCTTCGGTGTCGTTGAAGATGCCCCATCGGAAGGTGAACGGCAGTGGTGATGCGTACCAAAGCTGGAAAACTGACCACGCTGCGGCCACTATCGCCAGCAGCAAGCCGACTTTGCCCGTCGGTTCGCGCCCGCCGATGTCGGCGTCCTTGACGATTTGCTCCAGCTCGTCGGCGGAGTGTTTTTTGAGATCGCTCATCGGGTGTTCTCTTTATTGTTATTGCTGCTGGAAGTTATCACGTTGTTACTTCATCCACCGCCGCGCTGAGCCGTTCGATGATCGTTGCGAGCTCATCCCGGCTGGCGATGAAGGGTGGAGCCAGCAGCACGTGGTCGCCCTGTACGCCATCCACCGTGCCGCCCATCGGGTAGACCATCAGGCCACGCGCCATCGCTGCCCGTTTGAGTTGGGCATGCAGTTGCCTCTCAGCGGCAAATGGCATCTTGCTGGCGCGGTCTGCGACGAATTCAAGCCCCCAAAAGAAGCCCCGCCCACGGATGTCGCCCACGTGCGGGTACGCGCCAAACGCATCACGCAATGCTGCTCCAAACCAAACGCCGTCGCGGGCCACTTTGTCGACCAGGCCATCGCGGGCCATCACCTTCTGCACCGCCAATGCCGCCGCGCAGGCCACTGAATGGCCCAGGTAGGTGTGACCGTGCTGGAAGTAGCCCGTCTTGCTGTGCAGCACGTTGACGACTTCAGCAGATGCCAGCACCGCGCCTATCGGCTGGTAGCCCCCGCCGAGGCCTTTGGCAATCGCCATTAGGTCGGGCGAGACGCCTTCCTGCGTACACGCGTGCAACGAGCCGGTGCGACCCATGCCGCACATGACTTCATCCAGTATCAACAAAGCCCCGTGGCGGTCACACACCTCGCGCATGACCTTGAAGTAGCCCGGCACGGGCACGAGCACACCGGCGGTTGCGCCACCCACTGTTTCGGCCACAAAAGCGATAACGCTGCCTTTGCCATGTGCGGTCATGGCGCGGTCCAGCTCGTCCGCCAGGCGGGCAACATACGCTGCGTCGCTCTCCCCCGCCACCTGTTCGCGGTACGGGTAACACGGTGCGACATGGGTAGCATCAATCAGGATCGGCGCAAACGGTGCACGTCGCCAGGCGTTGCCGCCAATTGCCAACGCACCCAAAGTGTTGCCGTGGTAGCTTTGCCTGCGGGCGATGAAGCGCGTTCGCTGCGGCTCGCCTTTGTCCACAAAATACTGCCGCGCCATTTTCAACGCGGCTTCCATCGCCTCAGAGCCACCGCTGACGAAATACACTTTTGAACCGGGCGTATTCAAACCGCTGGGGGCCGTAGCGATCAAGGTGTCTGCCAGTTCTTCAGCAACGCGGGTGGTGAAAAAGCTGGTGTGCGCGTAAGCGATCTCGTCAATCTGCGCATGCATCGCGGCACGCACGTCCGGGTGGCCATGGCCCAGGCAAGATACCGCTGCGCCGCCTGAGGCATCGATATAGGTTTTGCCCTGCGCATCGGTCAGCGTGATGCCGCTGCCACTGACTGCGACGGGAGGTGCTGTTTTGAGGCTGCGGTGAAAGACGTGAGTCATCGTGGGTCATGAAAGCGAAACGGGGAGCGTTTCCGTTCCCCGTCTGAGTGGCGTCAATGGCGAGCGTGGGCTATTTCATCCAGCCCTTTTCCTTGTAGTACTTCACGGCACCGTCGTGCAGCGGTGCGGTCAGGCCATCCGAAATCATGCTCTGCTCTTTGAGCGTCGCAAGTGCAGGGTGCAGCTTCTTCAGCTCCTCAAAGTTGTCAAACACAGCTTTGACGATGGCATACACGCTGTCCGTGGGCACCTTGGATGAGGTGACGAACGTGGCCAGCACGCCATAGGTCTTGATGTCGTCCGGGTTGTTGGGGTACAGCTTGCCGGGGATCACGGCGTGGGCATAGTAGGGCTTTTCGCGCACCAGCTTGTC
>JANNFW010000624.1:0-1543 GCA_031380235.1 Rhodoferax sp.
GTAGGAGGCGGCAACTTATTGAGCTTGGCTGACAATGCCGACATGACCGCGGTACCGAATCATCCCTTGAACCTGCGTGAGCTGGCTTTGCAAGCGCTTTGTGAGGCAGATCCAACCGCGAAGGTCAAGTTCGTTGTTGAGATGCAGCAGGTCACCGAGTCGCCAACATCCATCCCGACAGGCAGTGTCGGCAAACTTCCCGGCAAGCCCAACCGCCCCGAGCTGGCGCACCCGGCCAAAGTGCCCCGCCGCTCTCCCACCACATTGGAGGGCCGCGCCGCCACAGTGCACGCCATTGCGCATATCGAGTTCAATGCGATCAACCTCGCCTTGGATGCGCTTTGGCGTTTTGATG
Organism: Rhodoferax sp.; assembly: GCA_031380235.1. Taxonomy (GTDB): domain Bacteria; phylum Pseudomonadota; class Gammaproteobacteria; order Burkholderiales; family Burkholderiaceae_C; genus JANYCG01. The sequence goes on from JANNFW010000624.1 coordinate 356, forward strand.
GCATGCCCGAAGCGTTCTATCTGGACTGGGCCTTGGTAGCTAAAGAAGAAGCGCACCATTTCACGCTGCTTCGGGAACACCTGCGCGGCATGGAGATTCAAGCCGATGGCACACCCCGATGGGACTACGGCGACTTTGCGGCACATGATGGCCTGTGGGAAATGTGTGACAAAACAGCCCATGACATCGTGGCCCGCATGGCGCTGGTGCCACGCACGCTGGAGGCGCGCGGGCTCGATGCCACACCGCAAATTCAGGCCAAGCTGCGCCAGGTCGCCACGCCGGATGCGCTGGGTGCCGTGGCGATCTTAGACATCATCCTGCGCGACGAGATTGGCCACGTGGCCATTGGCAATCACTGGTATCGGTGGTTGTGCGAGAGAGCCGGGTTTGATCCCGCAACTCACTATGCGACATTGACGGAACTCTACAAAGCGCCTCGATTACGCCAACCGTTTAACCGCGCGGCGCGGCTGAAGGCAGGATTCACGGCCGACGAGTTGCACGCGCTTGAGGCAAGCCCTCAAAACGAACGTGGCAGTCCGAGTAAATGCTCGGCCACGTAAGAGTAAATCAAGTTGGTGGAGATAGGTGCAACCTGGTACAGCCGGGTCTCCCTGAACTTGCGTTCCACATCGTACTCACAGGCGAATCCAAATCCGCCATGCGTTTGAAGACACACATTACCCGCCTCCCATGAGGCTTTGGCCGCCAGGTATTTGGCCATATTGGCTTCGGCCCCACACGGCTGGCTAGCATCAAACAGTGCGCAGGCCTTGAAGCGCATCAGGTTGGCCGCTTCCAGCTCAATGTAGCTTTCAGCAATGGGAAATTGAACGCCCTGGTTTTGCCCAATGGGCCGATTGAACACCACGCGCTCTGAGGCGTATCGGCGTGCTTTGTCCACAAACCAATAGCCATCGCCAATGCACTCGGCTGCGATCAATGTCCGCTCTGCATTCAGACCATCCAGGATGTACCTAAAACCCTGGCCCTCTTCCCCAATCAGATTTTCTGCGGGGATTTCAAGATTGTCAAAAAAAACTTCATTGGTTTCGTGGTTCACCATATTGGCGATGGGCCGCACCGTCATGCCGCGCCCGCCGTGCTCCGGCATGGCCTCCTTCAGGTTGACGATGAAGATCGACATGCCTTCGGACTTCTTCTTCACCTCGGCCAAGGGCGTGG
>JANNFW010000660.1:0-3457 GCA_031380235.1 Rhodoferax sp.
GTTAGCACCATCGCCACGCCGCGCTCATTGGCGGCGGCAATGACTTCTTCGTCACGCATGCTGCGGCCGGGTTGAATCACACAGCTTGCGCCTGCGCCCACCACCACATCCAATCCGTCCCTGAACGGGAAAAACGCGTCACTCGCGACCACGGTGCTTTGCAGTGATAGCTTGGCGTGCCCCGCCTTGATGGTAGCGATGCGCGCGGAATCGAGGCGGCTCATCTGCCCGGCACCGACGCCCATCGTCATGCCATTGGCGCAAAAAACGATGGCATTGCTTTTGACGTATTTGGCGATATTCCAGGCAAACAGCAAGTCTTGAAGCTGTTGATCCGTGGGTTTGATGTTAGTCACCACTTTCAAATCAGCTACCGTCAACTCATGATTGTCTGCGGTCTGCATCAGCAGGCCGGAGCCCACTCGCTTGACATCCACCGCGTTCAGCCCGCGCTCCCAAGCCGATTTGCCACCCGGTTGGGGCAGGTCAATCTGCAAAATTCGCACGTTGACTTTGGACTTGAATACCGCCAGCGCCCCGGGGCTGAAGGCGGGTGCCATCAGCACTTCCACAAACTGTTTTGATATGTGCAGCGCCGCTTCTTCGTCCACCAGGCCGTTCAAGGCAATGATGCCGCCAAAGGCCGAAGTGGGGTCGGTTTGAAACGCCTTGGCATAGGCTTGCGCCGCTGTGGCACCCAAGGCCACACCGCACGGGTTGGCGTGCTTGACGATCACGCAGGCGTTCTGCTTGAAGCTTTTCACGCATTCCCAAGCCGCATCGGCATCGGCAATGTTGTTGTAACTCAGCTCCTTGCCTTGAAGCTGTTTGGCGGTGACCAAGGAGCCCGGCGCTGGGTGTAAATCGCGGTAAAAAGCGGCTTGCTGATGCGGATTTTCACCATAACGCAAGTCCTGTAGCTTGACGAAGCGACCATTCGATTGGTTCGCAAACAGCGCTTGGCTGCCATCCGCCTGAAAGCTCGAAAGGTAGTCTGAAATCGCCCCGTCATACTGGCTGATGCGGTTGAATGCCGCCACCGACAGCGCAAACTTGGTGGTGTCTGCCAGCTTGCCGTTGGCCTTCAATTCGGCCAGAACGCCCGCGTATTGCGAGGCATCGGTCAGCACGCCCACATCCTTCCAGTTTTTGGCCGCACTGCGCACCATGGCCGGGCCGCCGATGTCGATGTTTTCAATCGCCTCGTCCAGCGTGCAACCGGCTTTGGATACAGTTGCTTCGAACGGATACAGATTCACCACCAGCAGGTCGATCGTGTCAATGCCGTGGTCTTGCAGTGCCGCCATGTGCGCGGGCAGTTCGCGCCGCGCCAGCAAGCCGCCATGAATCTTGGGGTGCAGGGTTTTGACCCGGCCATCCAGCATTTCAGGAAAACCGGTGTGGTCGGCTACCTCGGTCACGGGCAGGCCGTTGTCTGCCAGCAGCTTGGCCGTGCCGCCGGTGGACAGGAGGTTGATGCCCAGTGCATGCAGGCCTTGGGCCAGTTCAAGAATGCCGGTTTTGTCGGAGACGGAGAGCAACGCGTTCATGAATTTATGATTTGAGCAGCTTGTGTTCGAGCAGCTTTTTGCGCAGCGTGTTGCGGTTCAGGCCCAGCCATTGCGCGGCTTTGGACTGGTTCTCACCCGCCTGCGCCATCACCACTTCAAGCAGCGGCTTTTCGACAATTTTGACCATCATCTCGTGCATGCCATCTGGCTCCGAGGTGCGCAGGTCTTTAAAGTACGCCTCTAGGCTGCTGCGCACTACCTCTTCAATGTGTTTTTTACTCATGCCGTCGTCTCCGGCTGGGTCATCTTGTTTGTAGTCATGTTCATCGCTATCATTTCTTTTTCTTCCATCGTTAAATCGTTTTGACTTGCTGTGTTGATAGCTGGTATGCGATCCACCGTTGCGCCGAGTTCATCAAAATAGTCGGTCACGGCCCGCATCTGATCTGCGCAGTCTTCCAGCAGATTCATGGCCGACCGAAATTCCTCGCCGCCGGGCAAATGCTTCACGTACCAGCCAATGTGCTTGCGCGCCGTGCGCACGCCCAGAAACTCGCCGTACAGGGCATAGTGATCCTGCAAATGCGCCAGCGACATGCGTTTGACATCGGCGACCAACGGCTGCGCAAGATGCGTGCCGTAGGCCAGGTAATGGGCAATCTCCCGAAAAATCCAGGGCCTGCCTTGTGCCGCGCGCCCAACCATCACCGCATCGGCGCCCGTCGTTTGCAGCACAAACTGCGCCTTTTCCGGCGTGGTGATGTCGCCATTGGCTACCACGGGGATCGTCAATGCCGCTTTGACTGCGGCAATCGTGTCGTATTCCGCGTGCCCGCCGTAGCCTTGCTCGCGCGTGCGGCCGTGCACGGTGACCATCTGCACGCCCGCGCTCTGCGCAGCCAGCGCGATGCGCACGGCATTCTTGTTGTTTTGGCTCCAGCCCGTGCGCATTTTCAGGGTGACCGGCACGTTGTGCGGCGCGCAGGCCGCCACCACGGCTTCAACGATGGACAAGGCCAGCGGTTCGTCTTGCATCAGCGCCGAGCCGGCCCATTTGGTGCACACCTTTTTGGCCGGGCAGCCCATGTTGATGTCGATGATTTGCGCGCCACGGTCGATGTTGTAAGCAGCGGCCTCGCTCATCATTTGCGCATCCGTCCCGGCGATTTGCACTGAGATCGGCCCCGGCTCGCCCTCGTGGTTGGCGCGGCGCGAGGTTTTGAGCGTGTTCCACAAGTCTTTGCGCGAGGTCACCATCTCACTGACCGCATAGCCCGCTCCGTTGGCTTTGCAGAGCTGCCGAAACGGCCTGTCCGTCACACCCGCCATGGGAGCGACAAATAGCTTGTTCGCCAATGGGATGTGGCCGATCTTCATGCGGGCTTGGGTTGGGAAAGTGGGGCGAGAGGTTGACGGGTGAAGGTAGATTCTAGCTGCTCAAAATTTCAGCAAATGAAATGATATTGATGGTGTTTTCCCTTGGTCGCAAGCGATTCAAGCCGCCTGCCCATACTCCCTATACTGGCCCATGCTCACCCTGCAAGCCTGGATCGATCAACTTCTCGTTTTGCTGGCGCTGCCGCAATACGGTTTGAGCTCAGTATTCGTGGTGTCATTCATCTCGGCCACCTTGTTGCCGTTGGGTTCGGAGCCGGCGGTGTTTGGTCTGGTCAAGCTCAACCCCCAGATGTTCTGGCCTGCCATTTTTGTGGCCACGGCGGGCAATACCCTGGGCGGTGCGGTGAGTTGGTGGATGGGCCTGGCCTCGCACAAAGTGGTCGACAAATACCGCCACTCAACCACCCATTTACGCGCCTTGCAATGGTTGGAGCGCATCGGCCCCAAAGCCTGCCTGCTGTCTTGGTTGCCGATTGTGGGCGACCCGCTGTGCGCCGTGGCAGGCTGGCTCAAGCTGTCGTTTTGGCCCTGCATTCTCTACATGGCGG
>JANNFW010000352.1:0-6044 GCA_031380235.1 Rhodoferax sp.
GGGGCGGTGGCGCCCGGTGATGCAGGGGCGCAAACCACCTGGATTTTGGACAAGATCGCCGCGTCTTTAAGCGCACTGGGCGCCCGCATGGATGACGTGATCCGCACCCGCATCTACCTGCGCGATGTCAACGAGTGGGAAGCGGTGTCGCGCGAGCATGGCCGCGTGTTTGGCCACATTCGTCCTGCCAACACGCTGGTGCAAGCCGGTGCGCTGATTGGGGATGATTACCGGGTGGAGATAGAGGCGGAAGCGATTGTGCGGTGAAGCGCAACGCTATATATTATATAGCTATTCATGCACGTTATTCGAGAGCTAGAGGTCTATTTTATTGATAATTTGACGCAAAATTGACCTGAATTCATAAAAATTAACTTACAGGTTAATTTCAATTCTATACCGCGCTATTTTTTGCGCTGCACAAACAAGTTGCGCTTGGCGTCTTGCGGATAGGCAAAAGTAATCAGACCATTCTTGACCATGCCCATCACCAACATGTTGCTGGTGATGGCATCTTTGTCGTCCAGACTGAACGGTTTTTCGTAAGTGGCGACCACACCGTAGTAAATCCGACTCATGTTTTCCAGCGCGGTTTTCAGCGTGGGGCCGCTCACGGTGCTGTTGCGCACGCCAAAAAGCGAGTACATCAGGATGTAGGTGCTGTCATAGGCCTGCGCTGCTGCCATGGGCACGGGGATTTTGATGGACTTGAACTTGCGCGCGTAGCCTGCGAGGAAGGAGGCGCGCCGCTCGTTGCTGGGCTCGGCAATGAAGGTTTGCGCCATCAGCGCACCCTCGGCTGCGTCTTTGGCCCCGTCGATGAAAAACGGGAAGGACAGCGGCCACGCACCCACCTGCGTTACCTTCCAACCGATCTCTTTGCGGCCCTTGGCAATCACCGCGTTTTCGGGACCCACGGTGTAGCTGAACACCACGTCGGCACCGGCAGCGCGCGCCGCAGTCAGCTCGGCCTTGAGGTCTTTAACGCCTGTGGCAAACCGCGCCACATGCACGGCCTTGAGCTTCTGCGCCTCCAGCGCTTTCTCCACATCTTTGAGGCCCGCCTCGCCATAACCTGTGGTGTCGGCAAAGATGGCCACTTTGGTCCAACCGCGCTTGACAATGTCGTCCACCACAAACGGTGCCTGGATCGCATCACGCGCCGAAGTCCTGAAGATGTAGCTCTGCGGCGCGGGGTACTTGGCGGTCAACGGTGAGCCGGTGGAGCAGGGGATGATGAGTGGCAACTGCGCATTCTGGAACACCTCGATCGACTTGGCCGCCACACCCGTATTACAAAACCCGATCACCGCGACGACCTTCTCGGCCACCAGGGCCTGGCTTTGCTTCAGGCCTTCATCGGGGTTGGCTTTGTCGTCCTTCACCACCAGCTCGATCTTGCGCCCAAGGTAGCCGCCCACGGCGTTGATCTCGTCCGTGGCGAGCATGATGCCGTTGAGCATAGGCAGACCAAAGTCAGCCGATGGCCCCGTAAAAGGCCCAATCACGCCAATGCGCAGCGGCTCATTCGACGTGGCAGTTTGTGCGGTGGCCCAAGGGGACACCACGGTACAAGCCAGCAAGACCAACAGACGAAATAGTTTGAACATAGAAACCTGCCTTTCGATTGACCGCGCTTACGGTAACGAAATGTAGGCAGATAAAAAGACGAGGGCAAGAGGGTTGCCACGGAGCGATGTGACGGAATCGCGCTAAACGTGATAATTGCACATCTGTGAATAGAATCATTTGCGCATTGCACTACCTGTCGTTTCAATGGTCACCGTCGAATTCGCCCCCAGCCTGCGCCGCCACGTGGATTGTGCGGCGCAGACCTTACCGGCGGGCTCGTTACGCGAGGTGCTTGAGGCGGCCTTGCGCGCCGCCCCTGAATTGGCGCATTATGTGTTTGACGATCAGCGCGCGGTGCGCAAACATGTTGCAGTGTTCATCAACAAACAGATGGTGCAAGACCGGGTGCGACTGGACGCAAAGCTCGCGGACGGCGACAGGGTGTTGGTGGTGCAGGCCCTGACCGGTGGTTAATCCAGGTGGTTAGTCAATACAAGGATCAACACGAGGAGATCGCAATGCATAGCTTGTTGGTGGCGACCCGCAAGGGCCTGTTTGATGTCCAGCAGACGGCAGATTCGTGGCAGCTCAGCACACCGCACTTCGCAGGGGAGCCCGTCACGCAAGTGTTGGCGGATGCGCGCGATGGCACCTGGTACGCGGCTTTGCGCATGGGTCACTTTGGCGTGAAGCTGCGCAAGAGTGGCGACCAGGGAAAAACTTGGCAAGAGATTGCCGCACCTACCTTTCCGACCAAGCCCACCAGCGGCCCGTGGGCTGACGACACAACCCCCTGGAGCGTGGACTTGATCTGGTCGTTGGTAAGCGGCGGCGCAGATGAACCGGGCACGCTGTGGGCTGGCTGCATTCCAGCGGGCTTGTTCAAATCAACGGACTGTGGCGCAACTTGGTCACTGAACCTGCCGCTGTGGGAGAAGCCAGGGCGGCGCGAATGGTTTGGCGGCGGTTACGACCACGCGGGCGTTCACTCGATCCTTATTGACCCGCGCGATTCTCGTCACGTGACAGTGGCGGTCTCATGTGGAGGTGTGTGGCAGACCCACGATGGCGGTGCAAACTGGGCCTTGACCGCCAGCGGCATGAAGGCAGATTACTTGCCCGCTGAAAGCGTAGATGACGGCAATACGCAAGATCCGCACTGCATGGTGCAATGCGCCGCTCAGCCCGAGGTGCTGTGGGTGCAGCACCACTGTGGCATTTACCGATCAAGCAACGGTGGCAAGCAGTGGGACAGCATCGCGGCACCTGTGCCATCGGGCTTCGGATTTGCAGTCGCGTGCGATCCGCACAATCCAAATCGCGCCTGGTTCGTACCCGCGCAGGCGGACGCATGCCGCATCCCTGTGGATGGCCGCATGGTCGTCACGCGGACCGATGACGGTGGCAAAAGCTTCAAGGTTTTTGTCGACGGTCTGCCCCAGCAGCATGCCTACCATTTGGCCTATCGCCACGGCTTGGATGTCACGCCCGATGGCAAAACGCTGGCATTGGCGTCCACCACGGGCGGACTGTGGACCAGCCACGATGCGGGAGAACACTGGCACTGTGTGTCCAATGATCTCCCGCCCGTGGCCGCCGTGCGGTTTGCAGCCTAGAGCCGAACGAAGGCCGAACTACAGCCGAATTACAACCGACTGACACCCGGCACATAGCCGACCAACTGACCGTCGGCAAACAACGCGCCTTCTGCGGCACCCGCTTCGGCATAAAACTCAAGCTGTGGGCATGCATACACGTTGCCCGCAACACTGCTTGCACCTTCGCTGCGGGCATCCACGGCACTGAGCGCACTGGCCACGCGGGCCAACGCTTGGCTGGCGGTGCGCAAGGCTTGCGCCAATGCGAGACGAACTGGATAACTCGTTGAGACACCGCTTGCGGCATAACGGGTTACAACATACTTCGATGGGAAGCTCTCTGTCATGATGATTCTCCTGGGCCGCTGCACCCACATGACGTTCGGGGCGCTTCGGCAATGATTGACTTATGGACTGGGCGGTCTGGCTCGGGTCTTCACTCTGCTTGTCGCAGGGCGTGCAAAGCGAGAGCCGGGGTGGCGATTGACTCCAACGGCTACGTTGGCGGGGTTCAGCGGGTTCATGGGGACTGAGGTCATGGAACACTCCTTGGAAAAAAAGTTAAAAACACATCGAAAAATACTGACACAAAACAAAACGGCCCGGGTGTTTCGCACCCGGGCCGTTTTGAATTAATCGCCTGAAAATCAGGATCAACTCATAACGCCCCTGGGCAGGGTGCGATTCCCCATGATTTGGCCGCCCACAATGCACAGCGCTCGCTGCATCACTGCACGATGGCTGACAAGGAAGGGCGAAAAATCAAACATGTTCAAAAGGGTTTACTAAGGTGCCATTTCGGGCAGTTAGGGGTTGATCGGACGTTTGGGATGCTTGCGGTTTGCACAGCAGCGAAACCAAACACTTGCGCAAATGATAAATGAATCATTATCTTTTGCAAGGTCTATTTGCGGGTAATTTGCACCTTTTTGAAACAGCCTATTTTTTTCGTCGTAACGGCGCAACGCCCGCCTGCGAGCGCAGCCAAAGTGCGTGCGTATCCGAGCTTGTCGGCACGGGTTTTCCCGAAGGTTTTTGTGCTGGCGACATAGCGCTTGACGATGCAGCGCTTGATTCGGTCGGCATCAACACTTCACCGAGCAGCTCCAGCAACCGTGCCCGGGCTCGCTCGGGGTGGCGGCGGTAATAGCTCAGCACCAGCCCCATTAAAAACCGCTCGTCATCGTCCTTGGGAACCGGGCTGTCATTGGAGAAAGTAGTGCTTTGCGCAGGCTTTGCGCTGCTCGTAGCGGCGCTGTGAACCTGATCCATCCATCCATTGGGTTTGCGACAAAGCAGTTCAAACTGCCGCGCCAGCCGCTCTCCAATCTGGCGTGAACGGCCCTTGATCTGGCTCCAATAGCTCGGTTGGATCTGCACCTTCTCCGCAAAGCGGCCCTCCAGGCCTCTGAGCGTTGCAGCATCGGGATGTTTGATGGTGTTGTGCACAAACTCGTCGAACAATGCCATGGCATTGTTGAAGCGGATTTGCGCCAGGTCGGGCGGGCTGGGCATACCCACGATGATAAAGCAGCGGATAAATAAAATTTATTCACAAACTGCCCAAACCCCATCGTCCGATGGCTCTTTATTCACGGTTTCTTTGACCCCGATCAACGTGTGGACAAAGAAGCTGCGACAAACTGTGCTCAAAATGGCGTCGAGAAAATGTGTGCCGTTTCAAGAAATCCGTGCACCGTGTGTGCCGAGTCGTCCACGCCCTGCATGTCCTTCACTCCCACGATGACTCCATGGATCAACTGCTAACGCGACGCAACACCGTCATCTTTGTCTTGGTATTGGCGTTTTGGCGTCTTTACCTGTCCGGGCAACTGCAACTTCACCCGGACGAAGCCTATTACTGGCTGTGGTCGCACAGGCTGGATCTCAGCTACTTCGATCACCCGCCGATGGTGGCGTACTTCATCTGGCTCACAACCCGTATTTCAGACACCGAGCTGTGGGTTCGGCTGTCAGGATCGCTGGTGATACTGGCCATCAGCGCCTTGATCTGGAAGATGGCTTTGCAGATGTCCGACAGTGTGCGCGTTGCAGCGGGCAGCGTGATGCTCTTCAACGCTTACCCGCTGACGGTGCTCGGCCTGATGGCGATCACTCCAGATGTGCCGCTATTCCTGTTCTGGGCGCTCGGGATATTCATCTTCTTGCAGATCGTACGCGGCGGCCAAGCGTGGCTGTGGTACGCGCTGGGTCTGACTTTCGGATTGGCAATGCTGTCCAAATACACGGCAATCCTGATGCTGGGCTGTATCGCCTTGTACCTTGTATTGACACCCCATCGCCGCTGGCTCAAAACCGTCCATCCCTACCTGGGCCTGCTGATCTCGATGATCTGTTTTTTGCCCGTGCTTTACTGGAACAGCCAACATGACTGGGTGTCCTTTCGGTTCCAGTTCAACAATGGACTGGGTGCCCACGTGTACTCGTTCGGCAATATCGCCGAGTACGTGGCCGGCCAAGCCATCCTCATCGGCCCGATCGTCTGGATCGTCGGTATCTACGCCGGGCTGGCTGGTATTTTTCGCCGGGACAGGGATACTTTGCTGCTGCTCTGCACGACCTTTCCAGTCATCGGTTTTTTTGGGGCCTCGTCCTTGGGGAAAGTGGCGGGCGCAAATTGGCCAGCCTTCGCTTATGTCGCGTTCAGCATCCTGGTCGCCCGGTACTGTCTGGCCGGCACATCAAACTTGCGGCGTTCGGTGTGGTCGGGCGCCGTTTTAACCAGCCTGGCCGTTTCGCTGACATTCACGCTGCACGCCCAGTTCAATGTGTTGCGCCTGGATCGCTTTGCCCCCGAATTGGCCCGCACAGATGCCACCAATTGGTTTCACGGCTGGCGTGAACTGGGCGAAG